>NZ_JOPD01000003.1:0-2500 GCF_002153575.1 Acetobacter sp. DsW_54 | reverse complement strand
TGTAGGCGTAGCGAAAGCGAGTCTGAATAGGGCGCATAGTTGCTGGCAGAAGACCCGAAACCGAGTGATCTAGCCATGGCCAGGCTGAAGGTGCGGTAACACGCACTGGAGGGCCGAACCCACGCCTGTTGAAAAAGTCGGGGATGAGCTGTGGCTAGGGGTGAAAGGCCAATCAAACTCGGAGATAGCTGGTTCTCCGCGAAATCTATTGAGGTAGACCGTCAGGTGTTGACCCCGGGGGGTAGAGCACTGGATGGGCTAGGGGGGCCCAAAGCCTTACCAAACCCAACCAAACTCCGAATACCCGGAAGTTTAGCCTGGCAGACAGACAGTGGGTGCTAAGGTCCATTGTCGAGAGGGAAACAGCCCAGACCACCAGCTAAGGCCCCTAAATCGTGGCTAAGTGGGAAAGGATGTGGGGATTCCATAACAACCAGGAGGTTGGCTTAGAAGCAGCCATCCTTTAAAGAAAGCGTAATAGCTCACTGGTCTAATAGAAACCCTGCGCCGAAAATGTAACGGGGCTCAAGCCACGTGCCGAAGCTGTGGGTGCATACTATGTATGCGCGGTAGCGGAGCGTTCCGTAGGTCTGTGAAGGAAGCGGGGTGACCCCTTCTGGAGATATCGGAAGTGCGAATGCTGACATGAGTAGCGACAAACAGTGCGAGAAACACTGTCGCCGAAAGTCCAAGGGTTCCTGCGCAAGGTTAATCCACGCAGGGTTAGTCGGCCCCTAAGGCGAGGGCGAAAGCCGTAGTCGATGGGAATCAGGTGAATATTCCTGAACCTGCCAGAAGTGACGAATGCGATATGTTGTTGGTCCTTAACGGATTGGACCGGCTTTTGGAGCATTCCAGGAAATAGCTCTGGCGTATAGACCGTACCCTAAACCGACACAGGTGGACTGGTAGAGCATACCAAGGCGCTTGAGAGAACGATGCTGAAGGAACTAGGCAAATTACTCGTGTAACTTCGGGATAAGCGAGACCCACATTTGGGCAACCATTTGTGGGTGGCACAGACCAGGGGGTAGCGACTGTTTAGTAAAAACACAGGACTCTGCGAAGTCGAAAGACGACGTATAGGGTCTGACGCCTGCCCGGTGCCGGAAGGTTAAGAGGAGGTGTGAGAGCACTGAATTGAAGCCCCGGTAAACGGCGGCCGTAACTATAACGGTCCTAAGGTAGCGAAATTCCTTGTCGGGTAAGTTCCGACCTGCACGAATGGCGTAACGACTTCCCCGCTGTCTCCAGCATCGGCTCAGCGAAATTGAATTCCCCGTGAAGATGCGGGGTATCCGCGGTCAGACGGAAAGACCCTATGAACCTTTACTGTAGCTTTACAGTGGCATCAGAGACATTCTGTGTAGGATAGGTGGGAGGCTTTGAAGCAGGGGCGCCAGTTCTTGTGGAGCCATCCTTGAAATACCACCCTGAATTTTTCTGATGTCTAACCGCGGCCAGTAAGCCTGGTCCGGGACCCTGTATGGTGGGCAGTTTGACTGGGGCGGTCGCCTCCCAAAGTGTAACGGAGGCGCGCGATGGTGGGCTCAGGCCGGTCGGAAACCGGCTGTTGAGTGCAATGGCATAAGCCCGCCTGACTGCGAGAGTGACAGCTCGAGCAGAGACGAAAGTCGGCCATAGTGATCCGGTGGTCCCGCGTGGAAGGGCCATCGCTCAACGGATAAAAGGTACTCTAGGGATAACAGGCTGATCTCCCCCAAGAGTCCACATCGACGGGGAGGTTTGGCACCTCGATGTCGGCTCATCACATCCTGGGGCTGGAGCAGGTCCCAAGGGTTCGGCTGTTCGCCGATTAAAGTGGTACGTGAGCTGGGTTTAGAACGTCGTGAGACAGTTCGGTCCCTATCTGCCGTGGATGTTGGAGATTTGAGAGGATTTGTCCCTAGTACGAGAGGACCGGGATGAACATACCTCTGGTGCACCGGTTGTCGCGCCAGCGGCACAGCCGGGTAGCTAAGTATGGACGGGATAACCGCTGAAAGCATCTAAGCGGGAAACCCACCTCAAAACTAGATCTCCCTGAGGGTCGTGGTAGACCACCACGTTAATAGGCCAGATGTGAAAGCGTGGTAACACGTGCAGCTAACTGGTCCTAATCACCCAATAGGCTCACTCTCACACTATCCTTACGGATAGCCCGTGCACAGAAATCATCCATAACCACGTCACACACAAAACACCAAAACGCACCAACCGCATCCACACACCCTTACAGGGTAGTCTGGATGACCTGGTGGCCATGGCGGGGAGAGTTCCACCCGATCCCATCCCGAACTCGGCCGTGAAAACCCCCAGCGCCTATGATACTGCGGCTTAAGCCGCGGGAAAGTCGGTCGCCGCCAGGTCTTCCAGTCTACCCTCACAAAACTAAGCCAAAACAAAATCAGCACTCTCTCAACCGCGGGGTGGAGCAGCCCGGTAGCTCGTCAGGCTCATAACCTGAAGGCCGCAGGTTCAAATCCTGCCCCCGCAACCA
>NZ_JOPD01000052.1:0-7486 GCF_002153575.1 Acetobacter sp. DsW_54 | reverse complement strand
ATCACCATAAATCCACTCATTAAATATGTTACAAAATGTCCATGTGGGGCGCGGAGCCATAAAAACAATACCAGCGGACAAAGGCTGCCACGCCGTCGATCAGCTCGGTCCGGGGCTGCCAGCCTGTAAGCTGGCGGATGGCGGTAATGTCGGCCCATGTTTTTTCCACATCCGCTGCCGGGCGGGGCTGGTCGTCAATAAGGGCTTTGGTTTCCAGCACCTCCTCCAGCACCTCTATGAGCTTGCGCACGCTCTGGGGGCGCTGGCTGCCAACGTTGAGCACACGGGCCACGCCAGATGCCGGGGGTTTGTCAAACACCGCCAGCACGGCGGAAACGACATCCGCAATAAACGTAAAATCGCGCGAGAGGGCACGCCCGCTATAGAGCGGGACGGGCCGCCCCTCCATAATGGCGCGGGCAAAGCTGTAATAGGCCATATCCGGCCGCCCCCACGGGCCATACACGGTAAAAAACCGCAGCCCGGTCTGGGGGATGCCATACAGGTAGCTGTAGGTGGAGGAGGCAAGTTCTGCACTGCGCTTGCTAACGGCATAGAACGAACCCGGCTGGTCCACGGGGTCTGTCTCGCAAAAAGGGAGCTTGTTGTTGCGGCCGTAAACGGAGGAGGAGGAGGCGTAAACCAGATGCTCCAGCCGGGGTAGCCTGCGGGCCATCTCCAGCACGGCAACATGCCCGCGCACGTTGGCATCGGCGAACACATAAGGGTTTTCGAGCGAGTAGCGAACCCCGGCCTGTGCTGCAAAGTGGAAAATACCGCGGATATGCGGCTCCCTGGCAGCAAGGGCCATAAGGGTATCAGGCTGGCTGATATCCAGCCCATGCAGGGTAAAGCCGGGATACTGCTCCAGCAGGAGCAGACGGCTTTTTTTCAGGTTCGGGTCGGGGCAGGGTGTCAGGTTATCAACCCCGATCACCCGGTCGCCGCGTTCGAGCAGTGCCCGTGCAACATGAAAACCAATAAACCCGGCTGCACCGGTTACCAGAAAGGTCAAAGTCCCGCCTCGTGAGCTAAGCGCACCCAAGCTCCGCCAGCCCGGTGCCATGTCAGGCGCTTCTAGCGGAGCAGGGGCGGCGCGTCAGGGCGTTTTTGTGGTTGGCTGGGCTGCCTGTGGCACGGAGGCAACCGGGGCTGCCGGCGCCAGAGAGGCCGCCTCCACCTTATCCCCCACCATAATGCCCAGTCTGGCGGTTACGCCACCGGCCAGTTCCAGCGTGGCCAGTGCGGGACCGTGGCTGCTGATATGGGCCAGACTTTGCGGCACTGCGTTTTCCACAATCGCCTGCACGCGCTGGTCGGGGCCAATAAAAACAATATCCAGCGGGACAAGGGTGTTTTCCATCCACATATCACTCTGCTGGGGCGCACCCCACGGGAACAGCATGCCCCCATCGGCTGGCACCTGCGTGCGGAACATCTCGCCCACCTGCTGCTGGCGCGGGGTTTTTGCCAGCTCCACGGAGAAAACATGCCTGCCCGAAGCAGAGACAATGCTCAGCGGCTCCTTGGGCAGAACCGGCTGGGCCTGCGTGGGCTCTCCATCATCCGCCAGAGCCGGCAGGCCCCATGTTGCACCCGCACTCCCCACCAGCGCGGCCATAAGCAGCCCGAACAGTTGTTTGTTCTTCACGTCCTGTTTTCTCCTGCACTCAATGCGCGTCTTGCAAAAACGGGTTACCCGTCCGCTCCGCGCCCAGTGTGGACAATCCACCATGACCGGGGACTATCACAATATCATCCCCAAGCGGCAGCAGCTTTTGGCGTATGCCCTCTATAAGCTGTGCGCCGTTACCATAGGCAAAATCCGTCCGGCCGACGGAACCACGGAACAGCACATCCCCCACAAAGGCAAAGCGGGCGCGCTCGTCCACCAGCACAACATGCCCCGGCGTATGGCCCGGCACATGCACCACGCGCAACTGGCAGCCCAGATAGTCCAGCACCTCGCCATCACGCACAAAGCGATCGACCGAGGCATTCTCCAGCCCGGTAAGGCCAAAATGGCGGGCCTGATCGGTTATGGAGGAGAGCAGAAACGCATCCCGCTCATCCGGCCCGATCACGGCCGGGCGGGGCTTGCCCTGTGCCTCCAGCCCACGGCACAGGGCCATAACACCCCCTGCGTGGTCCAGATGGCCGTGGGTCAGCACAATGGCCTCCACGTTCAGGGACTTGCGGTTTGCAAAATCGAGCAGCACATCCGCATCCCCCCCCACATCGACCATGATGCACCCGCCCGTGCCCTCGTGCCACAGGATGGAGCAGTTCTGCCGGAACGGGGTAACCGGAACGATGCGTAGCTGCATGCCGGGGTAGGAAACCTGCATATGCGACCTCTCTTTTGCGCCGTGTTCTGGCCAGTATGCCAAAAAAAAGCTGCCAGACGGAACCATCTGGCAGCTTTCTGTCTGCGGCTTAAGGCTTTTTTTAGCCCGGCAGCACCCAGCCTGTGGCCGGGATGTCAAAATGCTTGTGCAGGTCATGGGCCGGAATGTTGGTCAGGTCCTTGATCAGCGTCTTGATCACCTTGGCTTCGGCAGGTTTGCTCAGATGGGCGCGGATGTCGTGCATAATGGGTGCAGGAGCCGCAATAACAAAGCCCGCCACGTTGGCACCGTGGGCAACCATGGCGTTAATGCGGTCGGCCACGTTACGGGCAAACCCTTCCTTGGCCGCTGTGCGGGGGTCGGTTTCGGGCGGGAGCTTGCCGGGGGTGTCTTCATGGCCATCGGCCTTAAGGTCCGTTACGTCGCGCATTTCGCCCTGCGCATCGTGCAAAAAGCGCACTTTGCCGCCATCAGCAGCAACGTAAACAATCAGGCCGTCTCTTTCTTCAGTCATGGAAAATATGTCCTTGTTCCAAAATCGTACAGCCCGTTCCCATTGTTGCTGTGCAGCCACGCCGCTTCTGGCCTGTTCTGCTGCCAATGGGCAGTCTGTGTGCACAGTGATATAGGCAACGATCATGACAGTTCCAGCCCCCCCTCCCCAACTCCTGACCCCACTGGACCATGCACTGGCCTGGGCGCGGGCGGGTGAGCCTGTGGCCCTTGCCACCGTAACCGGCACGTGGGGCAGCTCCCCCCGCCCAGCGGGGAGCTGCATGGCCATCAGTGCGCGCGGTGGGGTGGAAGGTTCGGTCAGCGGTGGGTGCGTGGAAACCGATGTGATGACCCACGCGCAGGACATTATGGCCGGAAGCCCCGCACAAACGCTGGAATATGGCGTAAGCAGCGCCCGTGCGTGGGAGGTCGGGCTGGCCTGTGGCGGGCGGCTGGACGTGCAGGTGGAAGCCATAAATTCCCCCGCCTGCCCCACCGGAACCTTCCCCCTTGCACTGCTCGAACAGGTCTGTGCGTGCATGGCAAACCGGCAGGCGGCGGCCTTGGTGCGCCTGCACAATGGCGCACGGCACGCACTTGTTGTGCAAACAGAGCAAGGCAGCACTGTGCAATTTGGTACCTGCCCGCCCGAAATCTGCAACGCAGCCCATGCCCGCCTGCAACACGGCCGGAGCGGGGCGGAGGCAGATGCCACCGGGCAGGAATGGTTTGTGCAGCCTCTGGTACCCGCCCCGCGCCTGCTTATTGTGGGGGCGGTGCATATTGCCCAGTCTCTGGCGCGCATGGCCAGCATGGTCGGGCTGGCCCCCATTGTCATTGACCCGCGCTCCGCACTGGCCACGGTCCAGCGTTTTCCCGGCCTTGTTCCGGGGCAGACCCTGCTGACCGAATGGCCGGACGAAGCCATGCAGGCACTGGGCATAGACCCCATGACCGCCATTGCCACTCTGACGCACGACGCCAAGCTGGATGACCCCACGCTGGAGGAGGCCCTGCGCAGCCCCGCATTCTATATTGGGGCACTGGGCTCGCGCAAAACGCAGGCCAGCCGCATGGAACGCTTGCGCACGCTGGGCTTTGCCGAGGCAGAACTCGCCCGCATCCGTGGCCCCATAGGGCTGGCCATAGGCGCTGTAGGCGCGGAGGAAATAGCCCTGTCCATTCTGGCCGATATTGTAGCCGTGCGCAGGCAGGCCCCACTGGCGCACGCGCGCGGGTGGCAATACCCCTGATGCCCCCCGCGCAGGACGGCACGCGGGCAGGAACACTCGCCGGAACTCTGGCCATTGTGCTGGCTGCGGGCCAGTCCTCCCGCACAGGGGCACAGCACAAGCTGCTGGCCCCCGACGCCACGGGCTGCCCCATGCTGGTACGCACCCTGCGCAACACCCTGCGCAGTGCCGCCGCCCATGTGCTGGTACTGCTCCCCCCCAACCGGGCCGAACTGGCCGAACTGACCCACGCCCTGCCCGAATATGGCACACGCCTGAGCACACATTGCGTGATGGATGCGGCTGATGGACTTTCTGCCTCGCTCCGGGCGGGTGTGCGCGCGGCACAGGCCATGCCAGCCACCAGCCTGCTGGTCTGCCTGGGCGATATGCCCCTTGTGCCCACCCACCTGCTGAACGCCCTGCTCTATGAGCAGCACACCACGCAGGCCCCGGTTGTAGCCGCGCAAAGGCACAACAAGCCCGGCAACCCGGTTGTGTGGTCCAGCACCGAATTTGCCGCACTGCTCGGGGTTACAGGGGATCAGGGCGGGCGGGCCATCCTGCGCGCACTTGGGCCTGCCGTGCGCTTGCTGCCCGCCCCGGCAACCCTGCTGGAAGACTTTGATACCCCCGACAGACTGGACCAGTTTGCCCGTATGGTGCCGCCCCCCGGTTGACCGCAGCCCCGATCGCTCCGAAAACTGTGGAACCGCATGTGCGTTAGAGGCGCATGCGCCTGTTATTCCGATAATCCATTAAGGAAGCGTTTTTTCATGAGCAAAATCCTGCGCACCAACCCCAACCCGATTCTGTCCGCAGCAGTGGAATACCACGGCTTTGTGTACACTCAGGGTGTTGTGGCCCGCGATCTGGACCAGGACGTGGAAGGCCAGACCCGCGACGTACTGGCACAGCTGGACGCCCTGCTTGAACAGCACGGGACCGACAATACCCGCCTGCTGCAGGCCCAGATCTGGCTGAAGGACATTAACGACCGCGACAAGCTGAACGCCCTGTGGAGCGCATGGCTGCCTGAAGGTATGGCCCCGGCCCGCGCCTGTGTGCAGGGTATTCTGGCCGACCCGCGCATGCTGGTTGAAATCATGCTGGTCACCACCAAATAAGCCTGCCTGACCTGCCGGGCTGGCCTTTTGCGGGGCGTGGTTTTTTAGCCACAGATGCACCGAATCAGAATCAGCCCGGCTTTTATCCCCTGTTCGCCAAATCCGCCCTGCCATGCCGAATTAAGGCAATCTCGTGACAGATGATAGGAATTAATTCCTATTTTTCATTTTTAACCCGGTTCTTTTTGGCAAACAGTCACTTTCGCGTTTTTGCCGCGCAAACAACGCTTGCCTGATCTGCATTGATGTTTATACCTGACCACAGAACATGCAGCTGACCTAAACTAAAGCAAGCCAGGGAAAGGCAGACACGATGCAGGATGGACGGTCTAAAAAGCTAAAACTTACGCTGGCCGTTGTGTCCTTTGTTACTGCTTCCTTCCTCACCTGTTCTGCTCAGGCGCGCACGGCTCACCGCAATGTGCACACGGCTTCCAGCCACCACCACCGCAGCTCCGGCCATGTGATCCAGTGCGTGGCTTACGCCAAGTCCGCATCCGATGTGGTCCTGCACGGCAATGCGCGTGACTGGTGGCACAATGCCGCCGGTGTGTATGACCGGGGGCTGGAACCCAAGGCAGGCAGTGTTCTCAACTTCCGCGCCACACGCCGCATGCCGCTTGGCCACGTTGCCGTTGTGCGCAACATTGTGGACAGCCGCACCATTGTTATTGACCAGTCCCACTGGGCGCAGGCCGGTATCAGCCGCAACGTGTCTGTTATAGACGTGTCCCCCAACAATGACTGGTCTGCCGTGCGCGTTGCCCTGAACAACCGTAACAGCTACGGCTCCATCTACCCCACTTACGGGTTTATCTACCCCCATTCGGCCAACAAAAATGCAACGCCTGACAGCCTGAAGCAGGAAGTCATGACCGCATGGGCCAACAAGATGCCAGCAACCCAGCTGGCGCAGGCACCCGCAGGCGCACAGCCTGTAGCAACTCTCCCGTAAGCGGTTCCCCACCGCTTACGCGCCCATACCCCGCTCAGCCAGCCTGAACGGGGTATTTTTTTGCCCGGCTTTTAACGCCAGCGCCCTATTTTGGCGGACCAGAGGCAATGCGGACACGCACCGCACTTTCCAGCACATTCCAGCTTGCCTCAAAAAAGTGGCGTTTGGCGGCATCGGTTGCAAACGGCTTGCGCCCGCTTAGCATCTGGTGCAGCGGCCAGCCTGTTACCAGACCGCGCAGGCTCATTTCCAGCACGGCAACTTCGGCCCGGTTTTCCGGCGTATCTGGCCAGCCCAGTACCTTGGCCAGCAACATTTTCATCCGCTCGTGCAATGGTTCTATGGCCCGGTCCAGATCTTCGGTAATGCTGGCAAACTGCTGGCAGTCCATAATAAGGATCCGGTAGGTTTCCACCGTTTCGGGCACCAGCAGAAAATCCAGAAAACGACGCAGCATATCCTTTATGGCATCCATCGGGTTGGCCATGCTCCCCGGCTCAACCTGCAAAATGCCAACAAGCTCCCGGCAGCGTTCGTGCACCACGGCCCTGAACAGCTCTTTTTTGGAAGGGTAGCGCCGGTAAATGGTCGCCTTGGAGCAGCCAATAACCTTGGCAATATGCTCAACAGAGGTTCCGGCGTACCCTGCGCGCATGAACGCTGTAGTGGCTGTGGCAATAACCGTACGGTCCAGCTCTTCCGCCGCCTCGTGCGATGGGCGGCCGCCCGTATGTGTTACTCCGTCTGCCATAAACCCGGTTAACCCATCTGCTGTTTGCCAAAAAACGTCTGCCCCACATTACTCCCTCTGCCCATGGCAGGAAAGCCAGCGCCAGCCCCATAAGGTAGAACACGTAGCAGATTATGGCCCTGCGGGCTGGATCAGTCGGGAATAAGCTCCATATCCAGCCGGGCAATCTGCCAGGACATAAGAACACCCCGCGCCTGCTCGGCCAGATGCACATCCACGCCGTGGGCATTTTCCATAAACAGGACCCCACGCCCCTGCCCTACAACCGCACTGCCCCCGGTTGTCCAGTACGTGCCGCTAAAATCCTCGGGGCGGGTAATGTTGCTTACACAGCCTGCGGCGGCAAAAAAGGCATGCCCTACGGCCAGCACCCCGCCACCACGCGCCACAATCTGGTAGGTATGCCCGCCGAGTTCGAGCGTGCCACGCCCCCACTGGTAGCCAACCACAGCACCAAGCTCTTCCACCCGCACACTCAGCCGGCCATCATTGGGCGCACAGACCAGCGGCTGCGCTACAGGCTGGGATTGGGATTGGGATTGGGATTGGGATTGGGATTGGGATTGGGATTGGGATTG
>NZ_JOPD01000051.1:0-22348 GCF_002153575.1 Acetobacter sp. DsW_54 | reverse complement strand
CGGCGGCAGAACGCGCGTCTGAATGGGCGGCTTGGGTGGTGGTGGAGCGCTATCGCCCTTCCCCATTCCAGAGATCAGCCCCCATATGCCAAGAATGTGCAGGAAAAGAACAACAATAAAAGCGCCAGCTACAACAGCAGTACCGACCTCCAGATCATACCGCTGAGCTTTCTTCTTTTGCTGTTCAAGCTCATTTGTCATGTCAGTTCTTCTTTATCATAACCAGCCACAAGCATGATCTGCCTCTCTTTTTTACTTATGAACCAGCAAAGAGCAGGGTATGCGCCTTTACCCACTCCCCGGTGCGGTGTACCGGGGCGGCACCCTGCGCGGCCATACCCCCGGCCTGCTGGACCACCGGCAATGAGAGGACCCCCCTGCGCGAACAGAGGCGAGTGCCACAAAACAAAAAAGCCGAACTTATAGAAGTCTTTTTCATAAGCACACATCCTTCATGGGCCATGCGTATCCAAGCATGCCAGAGGTGAACAAAAGCCAGAATCCGCACCTTCCGCTCCCCCGGAATGGAACAGAACAGAGAGTGCAAACCGCGCGATGCTGCTGCCTTTCCTTAACAAAAACATCTATTCCCGTTATGAAAAACGGTTAGAGATGAATGGAATAAACTACTCGTTACATTTCCAGAATAAGGACAGGGTTTGGACGCTGTCAACATCATTCCGCATCCGTTATATATTGAATCATGCCTGATAACGGCATATTCCTCTTTATTGGTTCAGTACTACAAAAAAGATAGATTTGGGCATCTGCCCGCCCCTTGTTGGCGGGCAAAACAGGCCCGGTTAAAAACACTTGTCGGGTAGGGAAGTGGGCAGCTAAAGCAGGAGCCTGCCTGTCAGGCGATCTGCTGCATTCCACCAGCAGAATGTACTGGCAGGGCCGGACCGCCTTACATGCCTGCAAGGAACATACCGTGACCGCCAGTTCTGTCCCGCCTGTTACCAACACTCCCGCTGATCTGCCCATCTGCGTGGCAGCTCTTTATCGCTTTACAGGGTTTAAAGACCCGGCGGGCCTGCGCGGCCCACTGTTGCAGGCGTGCGAGACAAACGGCGTAAAAGGTATTCTGCTACTGGCGGGGGAAGGCATTAACGGCACCATAGCGGGCAGCGATGCAGGCATAGAGGCCGTTCTGGCCCATATTCGCCAGTTGCCCGGCTGTGCGGATATTGTGGTCAAGTTCTCCCGCGCGCCATCCATGCCCTTCCTGCGCATGAAGGTCCGCCTGAAAAAAGAAATTGTCACCATGGGAATAGAAGGGACCGACCCCAACCACATTGTTGGTACCTATGTTGCCCCCAAGGACTGGAACGCCCTGCTCCAGCACCCGGACACCATTCTGATCGACACCCGCAATGATTACGAAGTGGCCGTTGGTACATTCGAAGGTGCGGTGGACCCCAAAATAAAGACGTTCCGGGAATTCCCCGAATGGTTCCGCCAGAAGCGCGAGCAGCTGGAGGCACAGGGCCGCAAACCCCGCGTTGCCATGTTCTGCACAGGGGGTATTCGCTGCGAAAAATCCACCGCTTTTGCCAAGGCGGAAGGGTTGGAGGACGTTTATCACCTTGAAGGTGGTATTCTCAAATATCTGGAAACCATTCCGCAGGAAGAAAGCCTGTGGCGTGGCGAATGCTTTGTGTTCGACCAGCGCGTGACCGTAGGACACGGCCTGAAACCCGGCAATCTGGAACTATGCCACGCCTGCCGCGCCCCCCTCTCCCCTCAGGACAAAGCCTCTGCCCAGTATGAGGCAGGCGTGAGCTGCCCGCATTGCCATGGCACGCAAAGTGCTCACAACCGCGCCCGCCATGCCGAGCGTGAACGCCAGACCCGGCTGGCGGCCGAGAGGGGGGAAACCCATCTGGGCATGAACATGGCACAGGAGCGTGCACGCAAGCGCAGGCTGCGTGAGGAGGAACTCGAACGCCAGCAGACCCTACGCCAGAAAGTTCTGGACCGCCTGCGCGATTAAATGCAGGGGCAAACGCCCACACACCGCCAAACACGGTAAATGAGTAGGCAAAGGGGCTAGCCAACCAGTTAGCCCCTGATCTATATCAGGCGCGCGGAAGCAGCTTCCATTATACAAGCGGCACGCATTGCCGGGGACATGGATGAACATACATTGTGCATGGTGCGAGCGGGAGATGCTCAACACTGCCCATGCCCCTTACTGTTGCGCACGCTGTGAGAAAAAAGCCAACAAGGCGCTGGCCGCCGTTAGCGTGCCCCCCACCCCACAACAGCGGGAAACACGTATAATCCGCAGCTGTCTGGTCAGTCTGGTTGCGGTCATTACCGTTACACTCGGCCTGCGTATTCTGGCGGGTTCCCCACCTCCGCCTGACAATATTATTATGGCGCAATCAGCCCCCTCCCCTCAAATGGACCGCAATGCCGCCTCCTATAAGGCTGGGCAGACTGCGCGCAGGCAGTGGAACCGCTGGCTGGGCGGCCAGCATGGGGAGCGCCGCAAGGGAGCCATTTACTGGCTAAACGCCGTAGCAGGCCAGCATGCCCGGCAATGTGACGGCACAGTGGAATTTGCACTTGGCTGTTTTGACGCACACCGGCACATGGACAGGATTGAACCGCAATTTGCCATCAGCCCGACATTCCGCTCTGGGTGGGACAATCCCTAGGACCTGCACAGGCCGGGGGGGTAATCCCAGCAATGACGGTATAAACTGGCGTGCCCCCATAGGTGAGCACGCGCAAGCAGGGCCTGGGCTTACAGCTCGCCCGTTACAAACTGGGCGCGACCCAGCCCAAAGCTCCAGTGCTCATCTGCATTCTGCACAATGGACACCACAAGGTCCGATGGAGCCAGTCCACAGCGTTCATGCAGCCGTTCGGCCAGCAGCTTGTAAAAGGCTGTTATCTGCTCCTTGGAGCGTGGGCGCGAGGTAATCTGCAACAGCACGACCTGATCGGTCCGGGGGATACCCAGCCCGGTATCTTCAATGACCATATGATCCCGCTCATGCTCGGTGACAATCTGATAACGGTCGCGCGCGGGCACCTTGAATGCTTCCAGCATGGCTTCATGCGCCGTATCCAGCAATGCACGAATGGCTTCAGGCTTCCACCCTTTGATGACATGGAAATGAAGAAGCGGCATGTGATACCCCTGCGTTGACTTGACTGATTATAAAACGAATTTTTCAGCCAATGGTTTCAGGCACGTTCAGGCACACACAACACCATGCCCTTGCCTTGCTGCCCAATCAACTCATAGGGACCGGCTTTGCAGGCAACGGCATTTGCAGCATGCAAAACCATGCATGCCGCAAAATTCTTTAATTTTTAAAACAGTTTCCCAAAAAATAGAAGTTAGAGTTTTGCGTAACGCCACCCGCCACTGGCGGTAATCTCCTTACCGCTCCGTGCAACAGCCTCGCTGCACAAAAAACCACAGACCTCGCTCCCATCTGCCAGCGATATTTTACCAATAGCCATAGGTTGCGGCAGGCCGGCAACAAAGCGGCCAAAACCTGCCACGTCCAGCTCGTAAACCTCAACTTCCAGACCGGGACCAACAAAGCCTTTTTCCCGCACCAGGCCGGGCTTGGGGGGAGAAGCATCCGGCAGTGCAAAAAGGCGGTAGTCAGGTGCCGTACGGGTTGTGGCACGCAGAATGGCGTGTTCCTTCTCCAGTTGCCAATGGAGCGGAAAACCTTTGAGATGCGCGCCAACAACAGCCAGCAGCACATTACCCGGTGCTGGCACAGGGGCATTGTCCACCAGTGGCAGCACCGCATTGCGGAACACCCCGCTGGTATTATGCGCCGCCGCATGGAAGCGCCCGGCAAGGGCTGCAAGGTCATGGTCACTAAAAGCCGGACCAATAAAGGTTACCCCGAATGGCAGGCCATCCGGCCCAAACCCGGCTGGCACGGCACAGGCGGCCATATCCAGCAGATTAACAAAGTTGGTGTAGGTGCCAAGCATGCTGTTGGCAGCAACCGGTTGCGCAATAACCTCCTCCCGGCTGACAAGCCGCGGAGCGGTGGGGAGCAGCATGACATCAAAATCCGCCCACATCCGGTCCGCCACCTGTTTAAGCAGGTGCTGGCGGTAAATCCCTTTAAACACATCGGTTGCGGAATAGCGGGTCGCGCCGTCCAGGATGGCGCCAACCGTTGGGTCCATATCCGCACGATGCGCGTGATAGAAATCCGCAATGGCGGTCAGGCGCTCCACAACAAACGGACCACTATAGAGCAGCTCGGCTGTTTCCTTTAACGGTGCAAAATCCAGTTCGACCGCAGTACCCCCCAGTTCCACAAGCTGGCGGATGGCACGGTCATAAAGTGCTGCATTGGCGGTGCAGCCATCAAAAAAACGATCTTTCTGCCGCAGAACACCAAAGCGGAACGTATCCGCCGCCAACCTGCGTGGCACCATGCCGCGTGAGTACGGCGCATGGGCATCCGGCGCCATGGCAAGCTGCTCAACCCGCCACGCATCTGCTGCTGAAGCAGCAAAGACGGAAATACAGTCCAGAGATTCACACGCAGGCACAAGACCTGTCGTGCTGAGCACCCCACGGGAGGGTTTAAGCCCCACAATGTTGTTAAACGCCGCAGGCACACGCCCTGAGCCCGCTGTGTCGGTCCCCAATGCGAATGACACCAGCCCCGCAGCAACCGCCACGGCAGAGCCGGAACTTGAACCACCGGACACATGCTTCGCACTGAACACGCAATGCGGCTGCCCATAGGGGGAGCGCATGCCAACCAGCCCTGTTGCAAACTGGTCCAGATTGGTCTTGCCAATAACAATAGCCCCTGCGGCTTCCAGCCGGCGGACCACTTCGGCACTTTCCGTGGCGTCATAGGCAAAGGCCGGGCAGGCTGCGGTTGTTGGCAGGCCAGCGACATCAATATTGTCTTTAACCGCAAAGGGCACACCATAAAGCGGCAGGTCCGCGACCGGTCGTTTTTCCAGCTCTGCCGCTCTGGCCAGCAGGCGCTCGGCAGGCACAAGGTTAATCCACACCGCCGCATCCACGGAAGCATAGGCATGCACACGCGCCAGAACCTCCCTGACAATATCTGTCGGGGTGAGTGCCCCGTTCCGGCAGGCAGTCAGGAGGTAGTCAATCTGCAACATATCAGGAAATGTCATAATATTTGTCCTTGCCTACAGGTTCTGGCGTGTGTGGGTGGGGGTTAGTCCGTGCAGACCACCATAATCCGCTCACCTCCACGCACCTCGCGGCCTTTGCGGCACAGAATGTCCTTCACCACACCGGTTGCAGGGGAGATGATCTTCATTTCCGTTTTCATGGATTCAATAATCGCAACGGCATCACCTGCCTTTACGTGATCCCCCACAGCAACCTTGAGCTGCCACACACTGCCCGGCACAGGGCTGTCCACGCCCATATACCCTTCGGGCAGAATGGATTCATCGGCCTGTGTGGTGTTTGCTTCCTCCTCAAACGTATCAAGGCCTTTTGCAATCCAGTCCTGACGTTCCGCCTCAAAGGCGGCCTGCTGGCGGGCGCAGGCCTGAGCGATTTCGGACTTGTTGGCCTCCAGAAAAGCCCGGTATTCCGATAGGCTGAACTGTGTTTCCTCAATCCTGACGGAAAAACGACCGTAGGGGAAAGCAGCCCGTGCCTCCATCAACTCATCATGCGAGACGGGATAGAAGCGTATCTGGTCAAAAAACCGTAGGAGCCACGGTGTATTTTCATGGAACACATCTGTTGTGCGCCATGTATTCCAGACTTGGGTCGTACGGCCAAAAAGCTGGTAGCCCCCCGGCCCTTCCATACCGTAAATGCACATGTAACTGCCGCCAATACCCACAACATTATCCGGGGTCCATGTGCGTGCGGGGTTATATTTGGTTGTGACCAGCCTGTGCCGCGGGTCAATGGGGGTGGCCACGGGTGCCCCCAGATACACGTCCCCCAACCCCATAACGAGGTAGGACGCGTTGAAAATGATCTCCTTGACCGCGTCTATGGAAGCAAGACCATTAATCCGGCGGATAAACTCGATATTGGACGGGCACCACGGCGCATTGGGGCGCACCAGTTCCTGATACCGCTGCATGGCCAGCCGGGCCTGCTCGTCATCCCACGAAACGGGGAGGTACACGATGCGGCTGGGCACAACAATATCATCCTCGCCCGAGGGCAGGGCCTGTTCAATACCATGCAGCCGCTCCAGCAAGACCGGCAGGGGGAGCACCTGCGGATTGTAATGGACCTGAAGCGAACGAATACCCGGAGTAAGATCCACAATCCCTTCTACTGCTGCGGCCCTGAGCCGCTCCAGCACAAGCTGCACACGCAGGCGCAGGGCAATATCCAGTTCCGGCGGGCCAAATTCGAGCAGAAGGTAACAATCCCCCGCACGGCGGTACACAACCGGGATTTCCCCTTCCGAGCGGAACAGGATGGGGCTATCCCCCGCAATAGGTTCGGGCAGGAAGGATACACTGACCGGCTTGGGCTGTATGCGCTGGAAACGCACCTTGTCCCCCGGATGCAGTTGCCCCATTTTCCACAGTTCATCACTGGTCAGCACCGCGGGGCATACAAAACCGCCCAGACTTGGCCCATCCGGCCCAAGCAGGATGGGCATATCCCCGGTAAAGTCGATGGCCCCAATGGCATATGCGTTATCGTGAATGTTGGAAGGATGCAGCCCGGCTTCCCCCCCATCTGTTCTGGCCCAGCGTGGTTTGGGCCCGATCAGGCGTACACCGGTGCGTGCGCTGTTGAAGTGTACTTCGTATTCACTGGAAAACAGGGTTTCGATATCTTCATCTAGGAAGAAATCAGGTGCACCATGGGGGCCGTACATGACCCCGAGGGTCCATGTACGGGTCAGCTCAGGCCGGTCCTGTGGGGCAATGGCCACTGGGGCCGCCGCGTTGGTCGCAGGTTTGGCCAAGCGCAGCACATCCCCCGTGCGGAGCTGCCCGGTTGCATGCCCGCCAAACTGGCCCAGCATGAACGTGGCACTGGACCCAAGGTAAAGTGGGGCATCAATCCCCCCACGCACGGCAAGATATGTGCGATGCCCTGCCCCCTTGATCTGCCCCAGCGCCAGAACCTGCCCCGCCTGCACCGTAACCGGCTCCCAGTAGGGCACCTCCACGCCATCCAGCGTAGCAGGCATGAATGCGCCAGACAGGCCGATAACAGCGTCCGTGTTAAACCGCAGCACCGGGCCAGTAGCCGTAAACTCCAGTGCTGGCACACCCTGCGCATTCCCCACAATCTGGTTGGCCAGACGGAAGTTCCGGTCGTCCATAGGGCCACTGGGGGGGACCCCCACATCCCAGTACCCCACGCGGCCCGGCCAGTCCTGCACCGTGGACTGAAGGCCCGGTGCAATCACTTCCACCGTAGCGGGTGTATAGGCAAAACTGTTGAGCAGCCCAGTAAAAACACTCCCCGCGCGCACGGCATTATCCGCCGTAACTGCGCGCAGATAATCCAGATTACTTTCCAGACCGCTGATCCGGGTTGTGGTCAGTGCTGCATGCAGGTTGGCAAAAGCCTCCTCCCGCGTGGCACCTCGGGCAATAATTTTGGCCAGCATCGGGTCATAGTACGGGGTGACCTCGGTCCCGGTTTCTATCCAGCCATCCACGCGCACACCCGGTGCAAAGCTGACCTCGGTCAGCCGCCCAGTAGAGGGGCGAAAGTTCTCTGCTGCGTTCTCGGCATAAATCCGCGCTTCTACAGCAGCCCCTTTGGGCACCAGACTTTCCTGCGCTGGCAGAACCAGAGTGCCATCGGCCTGCCTGATCATCCACTCGACCAGATCAATCCCGAAAATTTCTTCCGTAACGCAGTGTTCAACCTGAAGCCTTGTGTTGACCTCAAGGAAATAGAACTCACCACTTTCCGTATCGTAAATAAACTCCACCGTGCCAGCGGACTCATACGCAACCGCCGCACACAAGGCCCGTGCCGCGTTACGCAGGCCCACGCGTGTTGCTTCGGACAGGCCCGGGGCTGGGGTTTCCTCTATCACTTTCTGGTTGCGGCGCTGGAGGGAGCAGTCGCGCTCACCTAATGTGAGAATGTTCCCGCGGCCATCACCAAAAATCTGCACTTCCACATGCCGCGCGCAGGCAATGAATTTTTCCAAAAACACCCGCGCATCGCCAAAATTGTTCCCCCCCATGCGCGAAACAGCAGCAAAGCAGTCGCGCAGTTCGGCCTCGTTATGGCAGATCTGCATACCAATGCCGCCACCACCCGCCGTACTTTTGAGCATGACCGGGTACCCAATGCCAGCGGCGGCCTCCAGTGCCTCTTCCACACTGTTCAGAATATCCGTACCCGGCAGGAGCGGCACATTGTTCTGTTTAGCCAGATCACGCGCGGTGTGTTTAAGGCCAAAAGCCCGCATATGCTCGGGCCGTGGCCCCATAAAGCGTATGCCCTGGGCTGCCAGTTTTTCCGCAAATTCGGCCCGCTCGCTCAAAAAGCCGTAACCGGGGTGGACTGCCTGCGCACCTGTGGTGGCACATGCCTGCAAAATGGCATCCATGTTCAGGTAGCTGTCGCTTACCGCGGCAGGCCCGATCAGAATGGATTCATCGGCCTCCAGCACCGGTGGCGTAAACCGGTCTGCCTCGGAGCACACAGCAACGGAGGCAATTCCCATCCGTTTGAGTGTCCGGCCGACACGGCGTACGATTTCTCCGCGGTTGGCAATAAGAACCTTTGTGAACATGGCAGGCAGTCCGAACGGTCAGATGGAAACAGGGTCGCCGATAACGACGCGGATGGGGGTCGGCACAAAACCGTTGCAGGGGTTGTTAACCTGCGGACAGTTGGAAATAACCACAAGCGTGTCCATTTCCGCGCGCAGGTCCACATACCCGCCGGGGTCGGACAGGCCGTCATCAATCACCAGTTCACCATTTTGCAGGACTGGTACATTCATGAAAAAATTGACGTTATTGACAATGTCGCGCTTGCTCATGCCGTATTTTTCAACTTCCAGCAGAAAGTTTTCTCGGCACGAATGCATGTACTTGGTCTCATGCCCAAAACGCACCGTATTGGATTCACAGCTACAGGCCCCAGCCAGCGTGTCGTGGCGTCCGCAGGTATCATCCACCACGGTCATGAGCACATTGCCTTCGTTGGAATACAACCCGGTCCCCTTGCCAATATAGGCCGAACCCTGATTGAGCAGCGTATCCTGCGCACTGTAGCGCTCATGGTAGGCATGGGCATTGTAAAAAAGGGCATCCACAGCCTGCTGGCTTTTCAGGTCAATAATCCGGATAACCTGCCCTTTGCGCACCAGACCCGACCACGGAGTACGCGCGGCCACATGCTGATCAAGAACAATATTGGAAAAAATTTTGCTGAGATCATGTTCTGACATAAATCTGGCTCCCTGATCAGGCAAAGAGAATATCTGTGTTATCAAACCCGCGCCGCGCTTCTTCGCTGAATGTCCGGCACAGATCATCCGCCGCCGGGGCCGGAGCCTGCCAGCGCACGGCCTCAACAGGAGCCGGTGCAAAACTGGCATCCGGGGCCAGAGGGTGCGGACAGTTGGAGACGGCAACAAGCAGGTTCATTTCTGCCCGTAGGTCCGCATGCGCGCCGGGGTGCACATCACCTTCCACCCATTTGAAGCTACCATCGGCCTGCGTGCTGATATGGGAGAAAAACGTAATGCAGGAGGCAACATCATGCTGCGCCATGCCGTATTTTCCCGCAGTCAGGCGCAGGTTGTTGCGGGTATTGCGCAAACCGGCAGACCCAAAATTGCGCTGGTTGCTCTGCGGTGTGCTCCCGCCGACCAGCGTATCGCTAAATCCGCAGCTATCACCAATAACGGATGCCAGCACGCGCCCCATATCAGAGAACAGAACACGCCCTGTGGTCAGGCAGGTGGTCCATTGCAGCTTCATGGTATCGCCCGCATTGTAGCGTTCGCTCAGGTCATCCGCATTCCACAACATGACCGACACACCATTGTTGCCGGATGTGTTGATCAGGCGCAGTGCCTGCCCACGCGGCACAAATGTGCTCCAGTACCACCCGCCGGGTATGGTTTCGCGGTGCAGAACACTGGCTTCGGTCATTTCAATCGGGGTTGCAGCGGGGCGTACCGTATTTTCGGACTGGAGCGCCTGATCCCGGAGCTGGTTGTAGCGGGCACGGTACCAATCTGGGGTTTGCTGGTCTATTTGCATGAAAATCTCCTGTATTCAGGCAAGAATGGCAATGCGCGTTCAGGACGCTTCCATATCAAGTGTAAGTTCCCGCCCTTTTTCATGAACGGGGGGGATCAGGGAGGCTATCAGGTGCAGGCGTCCGGAAATAACACCGGGCTGCGTGATAAACTGGTCTGCTATATCCTGCAGTTTTTTAACCTTGCCCTGAACAAGCAGCACTTCCAGTGTCTGCCTGCGAATGAGGTTGACGTGCAGTGAACTGATAACCTCTGCAAGGTTTTCATATTGCAGCTCTGCAAGTTTCTGTTGCAGGTTTGTGGCGGCATTATTGTAAAAAAGAATAATCACGCCGGCCATCAGCTCATCGCCGTTTTCCTGCCGGCACGCCATAAGCTCCTGATGCAGAATGTTCTGGATCGCCTGAGAGCGACTGGCATAACCTTTTTCCGCCACCATGGCATCAAGCTCATGCAGAAGGCTTGGCGACAGGGAAATACTGACGCGGCTGATCTGTTCCTTGCTACTCATGCTTGTATTCCCTACTCGACCTGGTCTGTTACAAGGGTGAGAAGCGGCAGATCAATTGTTACCTCCTCCTCCTCCATGTCATCCGATGTGCCAAAGGAGCGGATAAGCCCCTCCAGATGCGCCTTTGTTGCCAGAAACTCGGCCGATGTCATCTGTTCCGCACGACGGGGGCGGGAGAGCGGTACTTCAATCACTTCCTCCACCTGCCCGGGATGGGGTTTAAGTACCAGAATACGGTCAGCCAGATAAATGGCCTCGTCCAGATCATGCGTGATAAAGACTATGGTAATGTCGATCTTGCGCCAGATCTCCATCAGATAGTTCTGCATTTTTGTGCGTGTCTGGGCATCCAGCGCGCTAAAGGATTCATCCATCAGCAGCACGCGGGGGGATGCAGCAAGGGCACGCGCGATGGCAACACGCTGCTGCATTCCACCAGAAAGCTGGTGCGGATACGCGGTCGCAAACTGTTCCAGCCCGATCATCTGGAGCCACTGCATGGCCTGACGCTGGGCTTCCAGCCGGTCCACGCCCCCCATCTCAATCCCGAACATGACGTTGCGGCAGACATCCAGCCAAGGGAACAGCGTGTATTTCTGAAAGACCATACCCCGGTCGGACCCCGGACCACGGACCGGCTTGCCGTCCATGAGAATACGCCCTTCAGTGGCATCCTCCAGCCCGGCGAGAATACGGATCAGGGTGGATTTACCACACCCCGAAGGCCCAACCACACACACCAGTTCGCGCCGGTGCACACCAAATTCTATGGAATCCAGAGCTACGGTCCGGTTACGCTTTTGTGTAAAAACCTTGGTAACACGGTCAATTTCCAGAACATAGTCGCGCTTTTTGATCTGCTCCATACGTGCGGCCACATCTGGTGGCAGAATACGATAATCAGGGAGCGCATGCTCTACATGGTCAACCATCAGCCATTCTCCCTTTTCCACGTAAACAGTTTGCGGCCAACAACGCCAAGGACCATATCCGTGCCCAGCCCGACAATGCCGATCAGCGCCATGGCGGCAAAAACGTTGTCAAAATGCTGGTAACGGGCCTGCTGTGTAATAAACCAGGTAATCCCCGACGATGTACCAATCAGTTCTGCCACAATCAGGTAGGTCCAGGCCCAGCCAAGCAGAATACGCTGGTCCCTGTACAGGTCGGGCAGAATACCCGGAATAACCACCCGGAAAAGCAGCCGCAGACCTTTTGCACCCAAAGTGCGGGATGCCTCCACCAGAGAAAAATCGAGTTTGCGCGTGGTATTGGCAATAACAAGTATTTGCTGGAACAGGGTCCCTATAACAATAATGGCAATCTTGGGGGCATCATAAATACCCAGAATGGCCACTGCGAGTGCCCCAAAAGCCGGAGCCGGCAGGTAGCGGAAAAAATCGACCGAGGGTTCAACAAGCCGCGCAACAGCCGGAATGGAGCCGCACATAATGCCCAGAGGCACCCCCATGATGGAAGAAATAACAAACCCCCAGAAGATAATACGAATACTGTGTGCAAAAGCCTGCGTAATGGAATGTTCAGCCCCAACAGGGGCAGAAGACGTAAAAGCATGCACAAACGCGCTCAGCACATCCCCCGGAGATGGCAGGTAAACGGGGTTACTTGGAATACCCTGCGGAACAGGCTGGTGCTGCTCCTGCATTTCCGTAACCGCACGGGCAAAATCCGCACGGTTCATCCGCATCCCCGTTTCCAGATACTCCTCCCCCCCGGGGTCGGTAATCAGAACCTGAGGATGCCAGACAAAAGGCAGATAACTAACCGCGCTCCAGAGGAGCAAAGGCAGGAGCACCGCCAGAATACCGAATATATTCCGCAACATCCGGTCTGTCCGGCCGTATAGCCTCCATGAGGCAAGGAAGCCCTGCATAATGTGCTCCTGCCCTTTGCCGTTACTTAACAGATGCCGTAAAGGACGGATCAATATAGCTGTCAATGTTCTGGGGTGATTTGTAAACACCCTGCTGAACATTAAAAGCATCCGAAATTTCGGTCGATCCGTACAAAGAGCCAAGCCCTTCTTTTTTTACAAAAACGCCTTTTCCATCAGCAAGGCTTAGCAGATGCGTGCCCTTGAGGAAGCGCTTGTAAGCCTCCGGTGTCACACCCGTGCGTGCCGCCATAATGCGCAGGGCATCCGGCTGTGTTTTGGGGTCCTGAATATAGGTAACAACACGGTCCCACACCCCAACCAGACGCTGCCACTGGTCATGATTATCGTGCAGGGACTGCGGATCGACCGCAATGGTATCGTAAATCAGGCCCGGCACTTCATGCGAGGTAAACACCGGCCGCGCTCCGGGCACCGCATGCAACGCCTGACCGGAATTAGGCTGCCATGCTGCAATGGCCGCAACCTGCCCCGAGGCCAGAACCTGTGGTGTTTCGTTCGTTTTTGTGTTCACGAGCTTGACGTCTTTTTCGCTCATGCCCGATTTTTCCAGCCCCTTGAGCAGAAGCAGGTGGTCCACCAGCCCCTCTTCCACCGCAACGGATTTACCCTTGAGGCCCTGCATGTCCTTAATACCGGGCTGCGCCACGACCATATCATTCCCATCGGAATAATCGGTCACAAGGATCATTTCCCCCTTGTGGCTATTGGCCCCGGTTACCAGCGCATCCCCATTGGTTGCCATAACGGCATCCAGCTTATGCGCGGCAAACGCGTCGAGCGAAGCACTGTAGTCAAACCACTGGAAGTCGGCATCAACCTGCGCCTCCTTCAACCAGCCTTTATCAATGGCAACCTGCCACGCAACCCAGCCCGGCCAGTCACTATAGCCAATCTTCAACGACGCAGCAGACGCCGAGGAAAGAGAGACCGCGGCACAAACACTGGCAAGCAGGCCTTTGCGAAAAAGCGATGAGAAGCGCATGGGGGAGGACTCCAGTAATACGAATTGCAAAAACCGTATTACTGATACTCAACACAAACGCTCATTCGTTGCAATCAAAAAATGTTCCCGCATCAGAACCAATTCAGGACTGCTTCAAAATTGGTGCGGCTGCAACATTTTACCCTGACTCTCCTTTTCTGGTGCCAGTACCAGCCCATGTTACGGCCATATCCGCGGCCTCTCTCCCCGAGTTGAGCTCACCCGAACTGACATCGGCCAATGGCGGGCATGTGCAGGTACACAAAATACAGGACGCACGCCTGCAACCCGACCACGCAACATACAGGGTGAGCCTGCACCCGGATTTTGCCTCTCCGGGCCTCTCACAGCGGAGCACGGGGGTAGCCTGCATCCAAGGACGCCCGTTATCCACACTCCTACGTATCTACCGCAAAACCATTGCTCTTTTTATGGGGGAAGCAGGTTTTTAAAACAGCGGCGGCCCCGGCCATTTACAAGTTCTCCCCCTAAAGAAGACACGCATTTTCTTTGGAAAACAAAGCTGCTAAACAAGAACCATAAAGGTTACAGTATAACAATTGGAGGCCCATTCGCCATGAAACGCTTTTTTGGCAAACACCTTTCCCGGACAGCGTTTCTGGCCCTTGTCTCCACGGCACTTGCGGGGCCAAACACCGGGCGGGCGGAAGAAGGCATGTGGACCTTTGACCACCTGCCGATTGCGGCCATGCAGTCTGCCTACCATTTTACGCCAACGCCGGAATGGATCAGGCATGTCATCCAGTCCTCTGCCCGGCTGGCGGAAGGATGTTCCGCCTCGTTCGTATCGGCTGATGGGCTGGTAATGACAAACCACCATTGTGCCAATTCCTGCCTTGCTGCCCTCTCGGACAAAGCGCACGATTACTTCCGGGATGGGTTTTATACCAAATCCCTCGCAGAAGAGCGGCAATGCCCGGGCATGGAGCTGGACCGGCTGGATTCCATCTCGGATGTTTCCACCCAGGTCGAGGCGGAAACCAAAGGCAAGAATGCCAGCGCTTACTCTGCCGCCATGCAGGATATTGAAAGCCGCCTGACAAAAGACTGCCTGCAAGGCGATGCCGCACATTGGCGGTGCGATATGGTATCACTTTACCATGGTGGGCAAACCGCTCTCTACCGGTATCGCCGTTATCAGGATGTGCGCATTGTCATGGCGCCCGAACAGGGCATTGCCTTTTTTGGTGGCGACCCGGATAACTTCAGTTATCCCCGTTACGATATTGATCTCTCCATGCTTCGTGTTTACGAAAACGGCAAGCCTGTTCACACGCCTTACCTTCAGTTCGACATCAACGGCCCAAGCGAGCACGAACTTGTCTTTACATCCGGCAATCCGGGCCGGACGGAACGTGGCTTGCCAGCAGCGGCACTCGCCTTCCAGCGCGATGTTATCAACCCCACAGTCATCGCGCTGCTCAGCGTGCGCGAAGGGATGTTGTGGCAATATGCGCGCGAAAGTGCCGAGCACGAAAAACAGGCTGAAGATGAACTCTTTAGTGTGCAAAACAGCCTGAAATCCTATTCCGGCACACAATCTGCCCTGCGCACAAGCGACATTGTAGAACGCCGCGCAAAGGAAGATGCCGCACTACAGGCATGGATTGATGCCAACCCCGCGCGCAGGCAGGAGTTTGGAACACCATTTGCAACGGTCAACAAAGCCATTGCCACCCAGCGCAAGTTATTCACGCAGAATATTGCCCTGCGCATGGCCCTGGACGGGCTAGCCGGTGAAGCCATGACACTGGTGAACGGTGCCGCCGAACGCAGCAAACCCGATGCCAAACGCAATGCGGGGTATCATGATGCACAACTCGGTGAGATTGAGGCCGCACTGGGTGCAAAAACCCCCGTTTACCCCGAATTGGAAACCACATCTCTCGCCCTGAGCCTGACAACACTGCGCCAGCTTATGGGCGCGGATGACCCGCTGGTGCAGATGACACTGGGGCATGAAAGCCCGGACGCTCTTGCCGCCCGACTTGTGCATGAAACAAAGCTGGCTGACCCTGCCGTGCGCCTAGCACTCTGGAAAGGCGGGCAAGATGCCATCAACGCATCATCCGACCCGATGATCGTCTTTGCACGCCGCCTTCACCCATCTCTGGTCACCCTGCGCGATCTCATGCGCGATGAGGTTTCCGCTCCCCTGCACAAAGCCGAAGGGGCAATTGCCCGCGCTCGTTTTGCACAAGCAAAAGCTGAAGGGCGGCTTGATGCACTGTATCCGGATGCAACATTCTCACCCCGCTTATCCTACGGCACGGTGCGAGGCTGGACGCAAAACGGGAAGACCACTCCTGCCTTTACCGATTTTGCAGGCATGTACCGCCACGCCACTGGCAGCGAACCGTTCAACCTGCCCCAACGGTGGCTGGATGCAAAAGGCAGACTGAACCTCTCCACACATCTGGATTTTGTTTCCACGAACGACATTGTCGGCGGCAACTCCGGCTCGCCAGTGCTGAACAGGGAAGGCCATGCCGTTGGATTGATTTTTGATGGCAATCTACCCAGCCTTGCAGGTGATCTGTATTACGACATCACCTCCAACCGCGCTGTTTCAACCGACACCAGCGCGATCATTGCCGCCCTGCGGCATGTGTATGATGAGCAGACACTGGCAGATGAACTGACCAAGGGGCACAGATAAAACTGCTTTTATTATCAGCATCTTTAAAATCCTGAACAAAGGAAAAGCCATGAAGCGGTCTGCTCCATGGCTTTTTTCCAATGCAGGAAGGTGAATAAGCCGTTCTACCTCAGATCCGCTGTTGGGTAGGGCGGAAAAGAATTTCGTTAATATCCACATCTTCAGGCTGGCTGATCGCAAACGCCACACACCGGGCAAACGAGCTGGCACTAATGGCAATACCCGGCACAAAGCTCTGGAGCTGTTCGGCAGTTGCCTTATCATGAACGCCATTCAGCAGTTCCGACTGAACAGCCCCGGGCGAAATAACCGTTGTACGCATGTTGTAGGGCTTCACTTCCGCCCGCAATCCTTCAGAAAGCGCACGCACGGCAAATTTTGTGGCTGAATAAACGGCACTGCTTTCCAGCACATGATGCCCTGCAACAGAAGAGACGTTAATAATATGCCCGCTCTTCTGTACCTTCATGTGCGGAAGGGCTGCGGCAATGCCGTACAGAACACCTTTGATATTCACATCAATCATCAGGTCCCACTCATCCACACGCAGTTTTTCAAGTGGAGAGAGCGGCATAACCCCTGCATTGTTGAGCAGTACATCAACCCGGCCATAGGTCTTGACCGCCGTATCAACAAGATTCTGCACGGAGGCGCGATCCGTCACATCTGTCTCAATCGCCAGCGCCTTTCCACCTTTGGCGGTAATATCTGCGGCAAGTGCCTTGATCCGCTCCTCACGCCGCGCGCCCAGCACAACTGTTGCCCCTTGCTCGGCCAGATGCCGTGCGGCCTCCGCCCCCAGACCACTGCTGGCACCGGTGATAACAATGATCTTGTTGGCAATGGTGTTTGTCATGATCAGTCTCCGTAGTGTTAACGGTCAATTTTCTCGAACTTGAGGACAAAATTATCGCCTTCGCCAATCGCTGCATATTTGGCGCGGTCCTTGTCCCCCAAGGCGAAGGTGGGCGGCAATGTCCACACCCCTTTGGGCCAGTTGGCCGTATCTCGCGGATTAGCGTTGATTTCCGATGTGCCAACCAGCCTGAACCCGGCTTTTTCAATTAGCAAGATCGCATATGCCTGACGGACATACCCATCCTCCGCGCGCGGGTCCTGCGGGGTATTCGTGTGGCCTCTGTGGTCTTCAACCCCCAAAATCCCACCGGGTTTTAACACCCGGTGAATGGCGGCAAGCATCTGCGCCACATTCCCGGCTTCCATCCAGTTGTGCAGGTTACGGAATGTCAGAACAAAGTCGGCACTTTCGGGCGGGGCAAAATCAAGATGTGCGCCATCAAACTGCATTGTTCTGAATGTTCCCTTAAGCTCAGGGTGTGCTGCCTGCATTTTAGTGAAGGCTGACCCGGCCCCATCCTCCGGCCCCAGCGCCAGAGTGTAGCGCCCCTTGTCGTGCAGATACGGACCAAGGATTTGCGTCCAGTACCCACCACCGGGCCAGATTTCAATCACGCTGGCATCTGGCCGCAGACCAAAAAACTGCAATTCTTCCACAGGATGGCGGATAGGGTCACGCGCCACAAACCGCGCATCCCGCGTGGCAGAATGAACCGCCTGTTCCAACGTGGGCGCGGCAAGGGCCTGCCCCGTTACGAACATGGAAACCGCACATACGATAGGATAAACCGCTTTCATGGTGTTGGTTCGCCTGTTTTATCTGCCAAACTGACTGATGCTTTACTTAGGTCTTCCCTGCGCGTCTGATTAGCCCCCTATTATCACTGATGGTCTTCCATTTTGCTCATGAATGCCCAGAAGTGCTGGCTTTATGCCGCATCTCTTCAACAAAAAGTGAAAAAGGCATGGTGTTCTGGTGATGATGCGGGAAGCACAGATGGTAGCCTGTCCAGTAGGGGCACCAGTCTTCCAGCACTTGTACCAGATGGCCTTCGGCAATGTATTTTTCCGCAACCATTTCAGGCATATGCGCAAGCCCCAATCCATCCAGACAGGCATCCCGCACGGGAAAAATGCTGTTGAATATAAGGGGGCCATCAACACGCACCCGAATATCCCGACCGTTTTTTTCAAACTCCCAAGCATAAATCCCACCATATGTTGGCAGGCGCATTGTAATGCATTGATGTTTTAGCAGGTCATGCGGCACTTTGGGTTTAGGGTTCTTCCTGAAATAGGATTTTGTCCCCACAACCACAAAGCGGATGTCCGGTGTTAGCGGCACCGAGGTCATTTCTTTTGTAACCTGTTCCCCCAGCCTGACCCCGGCATCAAAACGCTCGGCCACAATATCCACAAGCTTGAGATCGGCATTAATCTCGATTTTGACATCGGGGTATTTTTTCAGGAATTGTTCAATTTTTGGCCGCAGGACATAGGCAATAATATCATCCGTTGCCGTAATACGGATCATACCGCTCGGTTGATCACGCAACTCGCCCAGAGAGGCAATTTTGGTTTCGATCTGGTCAAAATGCGGGCCAAGATTGCGGATAAGGTATTCACCTGCGTTCGTGGGGGTCACGTTACGTGTTGTCCGTGTCAGCAACCGCAGGCCAAGACGCTCCTCCAGCAACCGGACCGTATGGCTCAGGGCCGACTGCGAGACCCCAAGTTTTGCAGCCGCCCGCGTAAAGCTCTTCTCCCGCGCCACAGCCAGAAACGAGACCAAATCATTCAGATTCTCGCGTGACATATATGAGCCCTCTTCATCAACATGCTCATATTATTTTATGCACATCTCGCTTTTCCGTCGAGATGCGCTGTTTTCTAGACTTCACATATCTGCGCAGGCGCGACCTTCACCAGCAATGTAAGCACAATACAAGCCCTGAAGCCTGCGTGTAACCAGCCCTGCCTTGCCATCCGCAATCGCACGACCATCAACACTCAGAACCGGCGCAACCAGATAAGTAGCGCTGGTGACAAAACATTCTGCAGCAGTCGCAAGTTCAGCCCGCTGGATCGGACGTTCATCAATTACAAAACCCGCCCCCTGTGCCAGTTCCAGAATACGCTCACGCGTGCACCCCGCCAGCAGCAGGTTGGACAAAGGCCGGGTCACAAGAGTGCCATGCCCGTCCACCAGAAACACGTTTGACGATGCCCCTTCGGTAAGCCCCTGTGCATCATAAAACAGGGTATCAGATACACCGTTGGCCAGTGCGTTGCGCTTAGCCATCACTTGGGGCAGCAGCATGGTTGTTTTAATATCCCGGTGCAACCAGCGGATGTCTTCCTGCAACTGGACATGAATACCGTCCCTGAACGCAGGGGTCTGTTCAAAGTCAGACGCCTGCGCAAGCATCATCAGCGTAGACCGTCCTTCAGAGTAGGCCGTGAAATTGCGAGGGGACACGCCCGATGTTACCTGAAGGTAAACCAGCCCCGTACGAACATCATTTTTTTGCAACAGTTCTTTCATGATGCTGTGCAGTTCCGCCCTTTCAGGCGGTGCGGCGATTCCACATGCGGCCAAAGAACGATCCAGACGCGCAAGATGCGCTGGTGCATCCACAAAATTTCCGTTTACAGCAATACAGACTTCATAAACACCTTCCCCAAATGTGAAGCCACGATCAAAAGGAGAAATGCGCGCATCCTCGGCAGGAACATATGCACCATTGAGAAAAATAATCGACATGTTTTACTTCTTCCAACGCCACGCCATCTCTTCCACGCAGACGATATGACAGTGAGGGGCCGATCCAGCCTCGTCTTACTTTGCTCACGCGGATCAAAGACCACGTTAGGTCGTCATGATCTTTGTCAGGAATGTCGGTGCTATGGGCTCCGCCCGCATTTTTCTGCATTACAATACAGCTGGCAGTCATATCCTCAGCCAGAACGACCGGCCCACGTATTGTGTCTGTTTCGACCAAACTTTGCACAGCACCTGCAAACAGACTGAGCACTCAGCTAAGTGTGGCAGTTTTTACTTTGCACAGCACGCTCGCCCCCCTGCCCCGACAACACTCGCTCCTGAATAGGAGAGCCATAACAACCCGTCCAATGCTGCGTTAGTCTAGGTTATTCCTCATTTGCATAACGCTATTTGCTGAGAAGCCTGCCAGACCTGCTCAACAACGGGGCGCGTATGTTCAGCCTTGCGGTACAGTCTGATTTCCAAGGAAATTTCTTGTCCCATCACAACCATCCTGTTGGCCTCGAGGTCTTTTGCAATCAGACTTCTGGGTAACCAAGCACATCCGTGACCAGCCAGGACCATCTGCCTAAGACCTTCTGCCATGGCATTTTCATTTACGTGTCGAACAGTATCAGCACCATATGGCAGTACCGCCTGCGCTTGCGGGCACTGGCAAACCTGACCGAGAAAAGAGTTGGAACTGTACATCAGCAAAGGATAGGAGGAGCCTGAATGCGCCTGATGTAAAGAATGCCCAACAGGAACCAGAGAATCCTGCCCTAGAACACAATGGGGGAATTGGCTGGGGTGGAGCAACAAAGGAACAGCTTCATGATAAAAAGTCAGGAAGAAATCATAAGAACCATCGACTATAGCGGCCATGCAGTTATGAAAATCATCGGGCAATAAACGACTACCACACATCCCAGCAGCTTTTTCCATACGGGAAAGCCATTGGGGAAAAAAAGTGACAGATAGAGTATGCAACGCTGCCACAGCGATGCAAGGAAGATCAGCTGGAGATGATACCGTCAGTGCTGCACGACTTTGTAGAAGATTACGCAGGATTTCTTCCGCCGTCTCCCTGAAGCGACGCCCCTCTGGCGTTAAAGTCGTAGGAAAACGGCTGCGATCGAGTAACGGCACCCCACCCATGTTTCCAGAGCCTGAATGCGACGGCTAAACGCAGACTGCGTTACATGCCGTTCTTCTGCAGCACGCGAAAAACTCTGCAAACGCGATAACGTTACGAAGTCTTCAAGCCATTTGATATCCATAGATTTCTTTTATGACGAATCCCATTTTTAACAAATGTCTGTATCCCCTGCGTCTAAATTTTTTCTGGGGCCTAGCTGAGGAGGCAGGGATGATTTTCCGTTTTTCCTGCTGTTCAAGACACAAAAAAACCCGCCGTGGTGGGGCGGGTTTATCGTATCCTATTGAGGACTTGGTACTTCATCTGGTTGCGGGGGCAGGATTGGTTCTCAACTTGCGACAACCGCAAGTTGAGAACCAATCGGGTCTAGTAGGCTGTTTTAATGAACTTTTTTCGGCACACGCATGACCTCTTACTAAAATAAATGCCCCCTGCCCTCCTAAAGCGTGGAGCTTATGCATCCAAAGCTATGTCCGCTTACGCCCTCATTTCGGACATACGTACCGATGAACAGTTTTACGTAGAGCGGACATAAGCAACAAGGTGTATCTTGACTGGGTTAGGCCGTAAGCAGTCTGGCCATCTCTAGATGGCTCCTGCGCTGCAAGAGAAAAGTGATATTCTGGCGTTGGTCGATAACAGACCTGCCACTTTCATAAGCCGAGATTATGCGGACGCTTATCCAAACCACTCATGGTCAAGCTACTGACGAAAGCCATTACCTATGACGAGGCGGCCAATATTCGGGGATGAAGAAGGTAGAGGCGGCGGCTGTCACCGCCCCCAAGCTCGGCGAGGTCGGCTGCCCGCCACATTGTCTTTGGAAAACCGCCACACGAAAGCCGCTTACAGGCGCATTCTTTATTTGTCAGACCGCTAGGTCCGCCAGATACCGCTCGACGATGATGTGGGTCAGTTGTTCCCCGCGAGTCGTCAGCAGCCGAATATTTTCCTCTGACATCGGGGAGAAGTCGGTGGGATATCCTTGACCTGCTCGCGAGTGACGAAGTCCGCAGGCACCCACGGCAACTTGGAGTCCTGTTGGCCTAGATAAATCATGCCGAAAGCGTCGAGTTCACCGACCTCCACATATTTGTGGAGTCGCTGGTAAACCGCATCCTGTGCCTTGCGGTGCACTGCCTCGAACGAACGCGCGACCCTCGCCCCCCACCAGTATGGATTAGCGGCCGCGACATCAAACTGAGCTGCCCCGGTTTTACCGGAGAGTAAAACTCTCGGAGGATGAACCCTATGGT
>NZ_JOPD01000050.1:0-928 GCF_002153575.1 Acetobacter sp. DsW_54 | reverse complement strand
GCAGACCAGAACGCCCGCAAGGTAGGAAAATTGCCCCAATTAGGTGGTTCTTCAACTTCTTCAGTAGGACTTATGGCGATCAAAGCAAAGCTTGCATGGTCGATTTCTGCATCATTGCAAGCCAGTAAAGTCTTTAATTCGTTGACTGTTTGCTGTTTGAACAGCAGGTCATGACCTTGCGGTGCATTTTCAATAACTTCTGCCAATGTATCGCCAAAAATATCAGCATCCTCGCCGAAAGAACTGGCACCCAGATTTTTTATACGCGGGAATATGTCGTGAATATCATTATTTGTACATTCTAGCAGTTTGGCCATAGTAAACTAACCCATTGTGTTTTTTTGATAATTGTAACGCGAATATACCGTGCAAGTCTTACGCTGACGATTATCTTTTTCAATGACAGCAGTTTCCCTTTCAGAGGTATTTTGGTCAAGCACCATTTCCGCTCCATCTTTGGTATTCTTGAGTCAGGTATCAATCTTGGAAGCGTTATTTGTAAGTGTTTTGTGAATAATCCGTTAAGCCGCGGCCTGTGTAGTAAAGTATGAAAATACTGGAAGTTTTTAATTTGCAATCCGACGTTTAATATATTCGTCGCTGAGAGCGACGTGTTTTCGTAGTATATGGCTCCCTACCTTGAGATTATGCGGTAGTGATTCATTACGGTCGCCATTAAATCTCTTCTGCCAGTGATGTGAGATGAGATTCTGGTTGGCGCCTGATCTGGCTGGCTGAGACGCGTAAGGTGAAGGACGGTGGAAATGTTCCCAAGTGTGATGTCAGCATGCCTGAAGGTCAGCCGGTATGCATCTGTAGATGCCACGCGAATGACCCGCCTTTACATATCTGAGTCAATCTCTTTTCCCGCTTGTACCTCGGGGTCATTTTCAAAACTGTGGAGGGTGGCAGACCAGAACGCCCGCAA
>NZ_JOPD01000049.1:0-1515 GCF_002153575.1 Acetobacter sp. DsW_54 | reverse complement strand
GTCATGCAGCCGGACTTCCAGTATGTCTGGAACCCTTCGGGCGGGATCCCCCTCTCGTGGGGGGATTCACCCAAACGGATCGGGAATGAGGCCATCTTCGGCCTCCACTCCAGTATTACTTTCTAATCCGCAGGACGTGTGGCCTTGTTCAGGCAAGGCCATACGCTCCAACAAAAAAGGGCCACGCAGTTGCGTGGCCCTTTTTTTATACCGGCATAAAGGCTGCTCTAGCGTTAGCGCGCCTGCGCACGCGGGGACTGCAACAGTTTTTCGGCCAGTGCGCCAAAAACCAGCCCCAGAGAGGACCACATGACAAGCTGCATGCCAATGGCTGCCTCGCGGAAGCGCCAGAGCACAATGGCGGGGAAATTACCCGGGACCTCGTTAATGTCTGGCAGACCGAACTGCGCCAGAACCACAAGGGCCAGCCCTAGGGCAATGCCGCACAATGCCGCGTTCCAGCGACCCAGAGATGCCACCAGCGCCCGACCGACCAGCAGCGAGATCATGGAAATGGCAATGGCAATCCCCACCATGGCAAAATACATGGCTGTACGCAGGCCAATGGTTTCCTCCAGCCCCACAGCGGGTGGGTTGGGCGGATATTTAAGGTCGGGGATAAGGACAAAGGTTAAAAAGCCAACACCCGCAAGCAGCAGCGCCAGTACGCGCGGGCTGGACAGGTTCAGGCGTTTGTAAGCCAGAGCAAACACAATGGCGAACGCGCCACCATAGGCCGCACCATACATGAGCACTGCGGTCAGCAGGCCATAGGATGCCTGCACCGAACGGCTGACCAGTTCGGGCTCAGGCGCGATACCTGCTGCGGCGTCCTGTGCGGATTCAAAGGCAATGGCCAGAGCCACCTGTGGCTCGCCAAACAGTTTGGCAAACACAAAGGTCAACAACGCAGCCACAATACCCGCGACCATACCGCGGGCGAGAAGACGACCAACCATGAGATGAGTTCTTTCCTGACGCCTAGTTATTTAATGGCAGGGGAAGCCAAGAAGGTGGCGGCCGTCATGCACGAATTCGTGCACGGAATGGCCAGAAATAAGGGAGGTGGCACCCTGTTCCGCACCCACAAAGTAAATCAGCAGTGCTGCCATGATCAGGCCGAACACGCCCCAGGGCAGAATCTCACGCAGGGGGATACCCGCATCGGTCACCAGTGCGGGGGCATTTGTATGAACGGATGTGTTCATGGTGTTATCCTTTTCTTTCTTGGCAAGGTGGCACAACGCAAAACGTGTGCGGATCGGTCAGAAAAAACTGCGTACTCTCATGGTTGTCGTGGGTGCATCATAGAATTATGGCATCACACGGCAAGAGTTTTAACCGACGGTCCGCCATCCTCCTGCGTCATTCCCCCTGCCTGCTGGGTCATTAGAAAGTAATACTGGAGTGGAGGCCGAAGATGGCCTCGTTCCCGATCCGTTTGGGTGAATCCCCCCATGAGAGGGGGATCCCGCCCGAAGGGTTCCAGACATACTGGAAGTCCGGCTGCATGAC
>NZ_JOPD01000048.1:0-4102 GCF_002153575.1 Acetobacter sp. DsW_54 | reverse complement strand
AAAAGCCAGAAATTACCCGCCAAGCACATCAATCAACGGTTCTTCGATCCCTCCAGGTTATAAATTTTCGGTTCAGCCTATATTGAATACACTCGGGAATAGTATTTCTTCCTACGAATTTCTGCTTAGATCGCATGATGGTGGGTCCCCTCAGCAGTGTTTTGCATCTCTACACGCTCAGGATATTTATGAGTTTGACCTTGTGTCTAAAAAAAGTGCCTTTGAATGGGCATCTAGATTTGTAAGTGCTAGCACAAAAATATCAATAAACCTATTGCCCATGACCCTCGTGAAAATCCCGGATTTAACAGAAACTTTAACAAATTATCTTTCCATGTTTAATCTACAACCAGAAAATATTATTATTGAGATAACAGAGGAAGAAGCAATTTCTCATATAGAGGAGTTTACTGACACGATAAAAGAGCTACATGTCGCTGGTTTTGGAATTGCAATCGATGATTTTGGAGCAGGCTTTGCTGGCCTATCTTTGATAACAAAATTTCAACCAGAAATCATCAAAATCGATCGTCTGCTAGTCAATAAAATTTATCAGGATGGTCCCCGTCAAATGATAGTAAAATCTGTTGTGAACCTCTGCCGACCGCTTGGTATTGAGATAGTCGCTGAGGGAATAGAAGAAATAGAAGAATGGACATGGTTGAAAAATGCTGGAGTGAATTTATTTCAAGGGTTTTTATTTTCCAAACCGAGTATTAATGACGTTTTAAAAATTAAAGTACCAAATTTGACGCCCTTCACGAGTCTTTAACCGTGGTGAATATATTTTCGACCCAGTGGTGCATGTTATATAAATAGCAGTCATAAAGTGGCTTTGGTTTCGTTTTCACCTGCATACTGGGCAGCGATATTCCGTTTATGCAGGCAGTGCCTAAGATTGTTACTGTCATAATCTTGGCCTGCTATGATCTTTTTCATCTCATCAGGCATCTACGTCAGAGAATGATGTTGCATCCTAATGCACTGATCCATGGTGCCTAAAAAGGATGGGACCTACACGGACACACAGGACGTCCAGCTGTGAGTTCAGGTCACCGTCCGGATGTCGTCCAGTTGAGGTTTACCACGCATCAGATGAAGGTACGGATTAATTCACTTCGTCTGATTTTCAGCAAACAAAAATGTCAATCACTGCATAGATTGTCATAGATAAGTATGTGCACTGAGTATTACGATTAATTCAATAAATTACCAAAATATGCGTTTAATGAAATTATGTAATTATTGTCGCAGGACATTTCTGTATAAATAAAAATATAATATGAGAATGGAAAAAATGGGATATTCCCTGTATTAACACAAGCGTGCTAAGCATCAAAGGTCGGCGCATTTTTAGGTTAAGGCTGGCACTAGCTAAAATCTGAATATGCAACATTTTCCTAAGTTAGGATTGACCAATGACTGATCTAAAAAAATCTTTACCCTCCTGGAATAGTGCTGACCAGAAACTGGGTGATGTTATCTGGGATATCGTTCATAAAGATCTCGAGGAAATTCTCCTGCGTGCCTATCAGGCGGCAGACCCAACGCTACATACAATGAAGCGCGATATATTCAAGGAAGAAGAAAAGAAATTTTCTTTTATAAGTAGAGGGGACTTCTGTGATGAATATTTTGAAGTTCAGGAGAAAATTGCCAATAGGCTGGCCGGTGAAGTCGATTACATTAGTTACCTGAGCCGCGTTTACTCTGCTTATGTTGGAGGTCTTGTTCAGAGTCTAATCCGAAAAAAAATGATCTTCCACGGTAAAAAAGAACGGCTTGTTGAACTTCTTATCAAGTCAGTTCTTTCCGACATTTCTGTGGTAATGTATCATTACTTTATATATCTCAACAAACAAACAGATGAAGCGCGTGCTGCCGCCCAGGTAGAACGGGAACTCCGGGCTCGCGAAGACCATGATGTCATCAATGTTATTACTCAGGCACTAGAAGCCCTCGCTCAGGGAGATCTAACTTATCGTATTGAAAGTGGCATGCCTGAACGCGTTGACGTTTTGAAGCAAAATTTTAACACAATGGCAGCTCAACTCGAGCAGACTATGGCTCAAATTTCCACGAACACAAAAGATGTGATGGCTAATGCCGATGGCATACGCCAAGCATCAGATGATCTATCCCGACGAACAGAACAGCAGGCGGCCACGTTGGAGGAAACTTCCGCAGCGCTTACAGTCATAACACAGAGGGTAATCCAGACAACAGAAGAGACAAAAAAAGCGCATCATCTCGTTGAGACAACCCACACAGATGCCGCGCACTCCTCAATCATCGTGCAAAATACAATAGAAGCAATCAATCAGGTCGAACAATCTTCTAATGAAATTTCAGGTATTGTTGGAATTATTAATGATCTGTCCTTCCAGACTAATATCCTTGCACTAAATGCTAGTGTTGAAGCGGCTCGGGCTGGTGAAGTAGGACGCGGGTTTGCTGTTGTCGCTCATGAAGTACGTGTTCTGGCGCAGCGTTCTAGCGACGCCGGAAAAGAAATTTCTTCCCTGATCGATAGGTCCGGGAAACAAGTCCATAGTGGTGTTGCTCTAGTGCGTGAGACAGGAGTTTCCCTTAAGCGTATTGTAGAACAGGTCAAGGCCATTAATGAACTTGTGTCAAATATTGCACATGCTGCACAAGAACAGGCCGAAAGTATTGGTCAACTCAATGTAGCCATGGCTGATATGGAACAGACTACTCAAAAAAATGCCGCTGTTGCGGAACAGAGCGCCGCTGCAAGCCACAATTTGGCTGCCATGTCTGACGAGCTGGCAAATCTGGTTGCTCAGTTTCACATAGAAACAAACTACCCGGCTCTTGCTGGCATTTAAGGCGCTTTGTCTTTGTCATAACGTTCCGAGATGTTCTCCCCAAAGTTTAAAAGTTCTTCAGTCATTGACAGTGATTTATTCTGAGGATGTCGTTTGAACGTGGAGGGTTCGAAAAACCCTTCGACTTTGAACAGTTGTCTGTGATTCCATCTTTCCTGCGTTGATTGGGAAAGATGGAAGATGAAGCAGAATGGTTTCTTTGATGTTGAAGAGCAGCTTGCCCGGTTGAGCGGGCTTGGTGATTAACTCGAAGCGTTTTCCCTGACCGTGGATTTTAAGGTGTTCCGCCCTGATCTGGACTAGGCTCTGGCTTATTCGGAGGGAAGCAAAGGGGACGTCCGCCTTTTGATGTGGCTCTGATGTTCAAAATTCTGGTGATCTAGACACTGAATAAGTTCTCCGACGAACGGACAGAATACCTGACCAACGACCGCCTGTCTTTTATGCGTTTCCTTGGTCTGGGGCTGTCGGACCGGGTGCTGGATGCCAAAACGGTCTGCCTGTGTCAAAAGCGTCTGATACAGGCGGGTGCGATTGAAAGACTGTTTGACCGATTTGACGTGATCCTGCTCAATGCTAGATATTTGCCGATGTCGGGCCAGATTTTGGACGTAACGCTGGTGGTTGCTCCAAAGCAGCGCAATACCAACGTGGAGAAGGCATATCTTCGGACGGGGCGGAACTCACAAGACTGGCAGGACATCGTCTTCGCATTGGCTTCGGCATAATTGGCAACGTCGTTGGCGATCAGCGAACTGGTTGTCAGATGGTTCAGAGCCGCATCGGCCGAGTTTTCGGTAACGCCCCCTTTTAATGTTGTGGTATCCTCCACAGAAACAGTCAGCCCTTCTGTAACTGCATAAAACCCGGACTGGGTCGCTTCCGTTGACGCGTAACTGTCTGTCGTCTTGCTGTGGTTGAAACTCGCACTCCCGCCTATATCTCCAGATCCCGCACCGGAATAGATCGTACATTTGGGAATATTGGTCTCAGGACTCATTCTTTGAGACAGATGCAAATTGTAAGGTGGCTTTGACTTCCGGTTCTTCTTCGACGGAATACAGGCGGTGATATTCCGGTCTGCGAGAGACTGTCTGATTTTATTGCTGTCGTATCCCCGATCACCGATGACTTCCTCTGTCTCACCCGACAGGTCGGCCCTGATCATCGCACACGGCATGAAGTTTTGAGTTCAGACCGCCTTTTGTCCGTCCGATATGGCGGGGAAAAGCCCCTTTTTGAGCAGGGACGCC
>NZ_JOPD01000047.1:0-9555 GCF_002153575.1 Acetobacter sp. DsW_54 | reverse complement strand
ACCGAACGCCTGGCGCTGGCTGACATAGACGCCTCGGTCGGCACGGTTGGTGACAGCTACGACAATGCACTGGCGGAGACCATCAACGGCTTATACAAGGCCGAGGTCATCCATCATCTGGGGCCATGGAAATCCATGGCGCAGGTCGAATGGGAAACCCTCAAATGGGTGGACTGGTATAATAACCGACGCCTGCTGGCGCCAATCGGATACAGGCCGCCCGCCGAAGCCGAACGCACCTTCTATGAAGATCAGAGCAGACTTGATAGCGCTGCCTGATTACTGAACAAAACCCTCTCCGGTAAAACCGGGGCAGTTCAAGACATCTGTGATCGAGGATACGACAGCAATAAGATCAGACAGTCTCTCGCATGCCGGAATATCACCGCCTGTATTCCACCAAAGAAGAACAGGAAATCAAAGCCACCTTACAATTGGCATCTGTATAAAAAGCGCCATCTGATCGAAAACATGTTCACAAAGCCGAAAGACTGGCGACGTGTTGTGACCAGATACGACCGATGCGCTCATACATTCATATCCGCAATCCACATCGCAGCAACCGTCATCTTCTACCTCAAAGAATAAGTCCTGAACCTAGACTATAGTCTATTCGATCCAAAAACTACTTGGCACTTCTCTTCACTGCCGATCAAGTCGTCAATAATCTTGCCGATGATGACGGGCAGTATCTGTCCGACAGGAATAATCGGCAAGATTGATTTCAGCGGAGATAAAACAGGCTGCTCGCTGTTCGTCGGTGTCGGATGGTTTGAACCCTTCAAAGACCACGGATGTGCGGGTGTAGTTTACTGCCTCCTGACGTTTGCGACCTCGGCGTCTGTTCAAGATCTTATTTTATAAAGCCGCAATTTGGTGATTGAAGGTCTTTTGAATCTCATGCTTCCATGCTGGCGCTTCATGCGCTAGCCGCAAGCTTCCGCACAGGTCGAGCAGTTCACGAATCAAACCGACTTCAACTCGACCAGAGGTGAATAGGGCTTCAAAAAAGGCTTTGAACTGTAAGAGAGTTACCGGAATGATGTCCAAACGCATCTTATCATCCGTACGAGTGAACCAAACGCCGATACGGAATGTTTCGGCGGTATTAGAGTCAATGCGATTTGCAATGAATAGTCCATACACAGGTTTGCCGGATTGCACCCCATAGTGAGAAACCAAATCAGCCACATGACGGCGCACAGGTTCACCTTCAGCGGCTTCTTGTCGTGAGTTATCCGTCAATGTGACCTCAACCACTATCACAAAATCGTGAAATTCAAAGATCAAATCAGGGCCATTCCCCGGCGCTGTGCCAACCGGTAAAAAATCTTGGTCAATCTGAAAGCGTCTTGCCTCATACGGCTTGTTTTCTAAGCTGTTTATAGCAAGGAAGGCACGCCATAGAACCCATTCAAAATAGGCGGGCGCTTCAGCCTTTGGCACTTCGATCTCTTCACCATTTGATAGAGTCTTTTTACCCTTTCTGGTAATGATGAGATCCATGTAAGCGGCAATTTCTGTCCACTCCGCCGCTTGTCGTGTTGCGTATTCTTCTTCGTTCCGCTCCGATAAAATCCCTTCGATCTGGTGGCGAATGATTGCTATGTCTGCGGGAGTGTCTGTTGGCTTACCTGTCGCGTCAAATGAGATGCCGCGCTTTTTAAGCTGTTGCAACAAATCATCCAGCACGACCAGTGCTGAAGCCTCGTTGTCAGTCGGTAGCTTTGCACCATTGCACAAGGTGATGAAATAATAGCGGTCAGAGTCGGGAATCCCGGCGTTCTGAATCAGTTCCTCAACAAAAACGTGCTTCTCTGGCACCAGAGAAAGACCACGTCCTTTACTTTGCACCAACCCTGTTGCTTTGAGATAGCGTAGATTGGTATCAGCGTAATCGTTGAATGTGCCCGCCTCGTATCCATACAAATTGGCGGCCTTTTCGCGCTCTTGTCGGTCGAATTTACGTTTGTTGGGGGATGCGAGACGTCGTGCCCGCAACTCTAGCACTTGAGTAACGATGTCGGCCAATGATTTGTCGCTACTGGTGAGTTGCACAACAATCGCCATTTCAACAAAGTTGAGACGACTTTCCCCTGTTTGCTTCTCCAACTCAAGCATAATGGCCAGCGTATGCCGCAGCGGTGAGAATACCGAAAAACAAAACTTCCCTTCCAATACTGAAGGGATGTAATGCGCGGCCAGCGCCCGCAAAAAACATTCCTGCATCGCGGGCACAGTATCAGCACGAATCAGCCGCCAGCCGTTCGGTGTAATCATGTCGATAGGACCGATTTCACTTTGCGGGATACCAGAGGCAGGCGGCACTTCTGGATAAAGGAAACCCAGCTTATTTAGCGCAGAGCGCCATTTACGCCCCAGACTGTAAGTGTCATCGTCGCCAAGCTCAACAATGCCATGCTCGCCCAGCAAACGGCGGAAAGCACGTTCCTGTTCTTTTCCTCGCAAATTGCCTTGCAGTGATGACGTGGACAACGCCACCAGACCATCACGTAACCGGAAAGGGCTGCGGACGGTCGTATTCCCCAAATGCCAAGGCCTCATTATTTAAATAAACCTTGTGACCCGAAGATATTTTTTAAAAGTACTGAATCGCCTCTCCGCTGTATTCTTACTTCCTGGGTAGCGATCAAAAAACCAATCTTCAAGATCTGTTAAGCTTGGTTTTGGATTTGAACTCTCCAAATACTCAATAGCTTGTGAAAAAACCTCCGTTTTGCACATTATGTTAGCAATAAAATTTATCTTCGAACTATCATCTTCTAATGCAATAAAATCTTCACCTTCAACCGTCAAGGTTGACAAGTTATTTTCATTAAATACAAGGCCAAACTTTTCAGCCGCCAATCTATAATAACGCCCCTGTCTGCCATCAGAATCTACACCAATAAACTCCTCTATTTCATCATCTGTTTGAAATCCCCTCGCAACAGCAGACGGAACAAGAATTACCTTATAAATATCATCGGCTTGCAAAAAATCTGAAGTGTCCATTATTAATACCCTACAAAAATATATTCTTTAACGTCGTTTTTATTATCGCCAATTTTGCTACCTTGGTTTCCAATGGAATATTTGTAATCAACTGGCACAACTTCGACGTGGCTTTTATACTTCACCATGATAGCTACCATTTCGTCAAGGGTAGGCTGACTGTTGGACGAATAGGACACCACAAGAACGCTTTCGCGGAACCGCTTAAAAAGCATATCAAAGGCTTCCGCTGCGCCCTTGCGCGACGAAAACGGCGTGGGGTACGACTTGAATTTCTTGGTGATGGTGTGTTCCTGAATTTCCACGCCTTGCCAGTCACGGGCCAAGCCTTCAACAAAGTGATAGCGGCGCACATACTCGTTATCAGACAACGGGGAATAATAGGGTGGATCGATATAAACTAAGTCTGGTTTGCAGTTCTGCAATGTCATTGCATCGCCGTTGCGGGCCTTGTTTTGTCTGCCGTTGTTGAATACGGCGGCATTCACCATATCGACGGCCTCAAGAAATTGATTACGAAACGTCATTAACAAGTCTTTACGTCCGTCGTCATATCGATGACCGACATAGGTAAAAATACCGCGCGGGCGTTTTTTTAGACAAGCACGAATCAAAGCCGACATGGCAATAGCACGCTTATACGGGTTCTTCACGATCTTGATGTTAGCTCGCACCATGTCGATCAGGCAGTTATCGTCATCACTGAAATACAGCCCTTGAAACTTGGTTTCTACAAAATGATCTGTTGACCTATTCGGCTCAAGCAACGCTAATGCCTCGGCTTGTTGCAAGGTGACTTTGTTGTTCTCAATCATCGCCTTGGCAAACGTTGCCGCCATCGCCATATAGTCGTTACTTATCACGGTTTTACCGTGAGACTTAAACATATAGCTTACCACGCCAGACCCCGAAAATAGGTCTAGGGCAGTGTCAAATTTAAACTGAGAAGCAACCGCCCAGATTTCTGGCAGCAATTTATTTTTTGAACCCATATAACGAGTTGACGGGTATTGCATGGCCTGCTGGGGTAACGGAGCGGGAACTAGTCTCAGATTAAAATGCTGCTTTGGTGGAACAGTAACAATCACATCCTCGCCTGTTCGGTCTTTACCGTTGCATGAGATGTACCGTTTTGTTTGCACTACTTCTACGGTGAACTTCCGATACTGCTCATGAACCAAAGGATGGTTTGAGTTTGTCAAAATCACATGACAACCTTGCTCATGTAGACGTTTAACCTCTGAGGCCAACTCAACATGATCCTCTTCGTAAAATTGCTCCTTAGTGTAGCGCTTGAAGTCAGCATATTTAGAAACAGGAAGATAAGGCGGATCAAGAAAAATAAAGTCTCCTGGCCGCGCATTTTCTTGCAAAACTGCCTTATAGTCACCGCAAATTATGGTGGTTTTTCTGAGTAGTACAGAAGCCGCTTTTAGCGCGTCTTCATCTATGATTTTGGGGTTCTTGTACCGTCCAAACGGTACATTGAATTTACCTGATTTATTGACCCGATACAGACCATTGAAACAGGTTCGGTTCAAAAAAATTGTCCGTGCTGCCGCCTCTATATTTGACAACTTGGTAACGTCTAATACACGGGTAGCATAAAATACTTCTTCGGTATTTTCATAAAGGCGTAACTGGGCTATCACACCGTCAACATCATCGGCCACAGAACGGTAAAGATTAACCAACTCCGGGTTGCTGTCAGCAATGATTCCACCCGTTGGCTGCACAGCAAAAAACAATGCACCGCCACCGAAAAAAGGTTCAATAAATCGACCATACTTTTTCGGAATTTTTGGGATTATTTCTCCTAAAAGCTGCGTTTTCCCTCCTGCCCATTTTAATAATGGGCGAGTCATATTTATAATTTGTTCCCCTTTTATTTCCGTTTCTTGTGCAGACACGTCGTCTTTAATTATTTTATTTTTTGCAATGGTATTCATGTTTCCCGCCCATTTTTCCCTAAATTACCATTGATCTACTGAAACTTTTTTTCGTTTTTTCTGTTCTGCACCGTTTTAGCGTCCATATCCATGACCTGCCTTACCCTGCTAATCACACGGATGCCTCGCACGCAGCTACTCATGGGGCTGTCCCGTGGCTAATTCCTTTTTTGATACCTGGCGGACCGATTATTTGCCCCCCCAATCAAGGAGTGGAGTTTTGACATTGAGGGCCACTCGGAGACGATCTTGTTCTGTTGGGTTTTCAGGGAGTTGGCAAGGACTTCCTTCAATAGGTGTAACGGGTCTTCCTAGTTGCTCGTTGGAACGTGTCAGAGACGGACTTTGTTCTTCCACCTCGAGCACCGGCCTCATGGCAGCAACCCTTTGAGAGACTGTCATTGCCGCCTGCTTCGCTCTTTTTCTGGCTCGATAAAGAAGCGTGAAAAAGGTTCTGGGGGTCAGTTCAATCCCAGCTTCTGAGCAAAGCCATTTCCAGACTTGTTCCCGAGATGCCCCCTCAAACAGCTGCCTTTCGATACTCGGTAAGTACTTTCTCACTATTCCAGAAACCCTTCTTGGTTCTCTATTTTGGAAATCTTTCACCGTTCTATCCCTCTCATCCTTCTTGCCAAAATTGATCTGTGTATTTCTATTCTATTATTTTCATTTATTTTGTCTAATGGTTATCTATTTTTTCTTGAGAATATCCAAGCCAAAAACGTTGTCTTTTTGTTGCTTCGCACCATTTCCTCAAAATTTTATGTTGTCTTTTCGTTATCTAAATGTTTATTTTTTGTTGTTTTAATGTTGTTTCTGTAACTTTTCAAGCTTACTCGCTCATGCTCGCTAAAAAAACGCTGTTTTCTGAATAAAATAGGTGTTGGAAAAGTCTTTTTTCCGCTCTGTTCTGACGGATTTTGCTCCTTAGCACTACAGTTGCATTTTGTGTTGAATTCTGAATCTATGGGTAACTATGATTCAGGATATGATGAGTGGCGGTGCGTCTGTTGAAGGGACGCGCTGGAGGATCGAAGAAGGTTAGAGACGGCCAAAAACGAATTTGGTCTTGATCATAACGAGACCCGCTCCTGGCATGGTTGGCATCGGCATGTCTCTCTGGTCATGTTGGCCTATGCCATCATGGCAAGCGTCCGGTATCAGGCAAACTCACGGAAACCGAAAAAAATACAGCGCAGAACACGATAATCCTTGTCCGATGGTCCATACAGGAAATCAGGTGCCTCGTCGTAAAGTTTGCACAACGCAGACTGCCCGTCGCCTACATCCTCAGATGGTCCGCTTTTCGACGCACACATCAGGCCAACCTATCCGCGCTCACTCACGACACAAAATGCAACTGTATGCTAGTTGAACTTAAACCATTGATGACCAAATCGCTCCGAGACAAGGAAGACTGCATGTAGAGAACACCCGGTCGGCAACACGATCAAGGCTCGGACGTTTGCAGCCAATCCGAAAAAATGCCCGTCATATGATTGATCTTTACGGTAATTAATTATCGTAGACGGGGTGGCATGTGCCTGTCGTTGAGAAGGTATGTGTGAAGTAACTCTCTCCGCTGATCCCGGCTCTATCGAAGAAGGCTTGGTTGCGACCGCGCGCATCTGCTAGGAGAGCATCCCAGCCGACCAATTCTATCGAACCGCGAAAGCCATCCCGGGGCTGGTAGACACGACCCCGGCCATCCGCGGTCCTTTGCCAGCTATAGGTCCATTCATCGAGTTTACCGACGATATCGGCAACAATAAAGCAGTAGAACACGGTGCGGTCATCGAGTTTAATTGGCCGCCCTTTGACATCGGACATGCTCCCGGTCTGGAGACGGCGGACATAGCGCTCGACCTGAAGTTGGGGATTTTCGTCATCGGCGTAGGACGTGCGTCCCGGCCGTTTGAATTCGACGAGAAGCTCCTTGGAAGGCTCCTCGACTTGCCGCAGTCCGTGGACATAGTCGAAGATAAGGACATCAGGCCGCTCATTGCTGTCAATCGCTTCAGAAAGCTTGTTGAACTCTTCGTCTGAGCTAAAATATTGGGCGAAGGTCAGCCGCTCGTCGACGATCCAGAGATCGTGTGACGTAGCTGGTTCGACTTTCCTGCGTTCATCAGTAAGTGTGTTGATGCCTAGCGGGCAAATAAAAGAGTGTAAGACGTCCTCTCTCTGATAGGCACTGTCACGGTTATCATCCCGAACTTTTTGTAAAAAAATTTCAATAAAATCGAGCACTACCTTGCGACGGATGATGTATTCGGCAAGGCTGCGCTGCTCCGCGTCTTCGATTGCCTTACTAGCATCAGCAATGGCAGTGCTAAAGGTTTCCACGGTGGCCTCGCCGTCTTTCAGGCGGGTCAGTACCGATCGGATTTTCTCAGCCTGCCGCTGATCGCGCCGAAATCGCTCGCGAGATAAATGGCCGTATATGGCATCGCTGCTCAACTCACCGGATGGTAGCTTTGCTTGCAACTCGTTGGTGTCGCCGAAGGCGGCAGACGGATAGCTTTGCGTGATTTGGCCGATGATCTTGCGTTGCTCACCACTCAGCCGAGCCAGTGGCTCGGCGAGGAATGCTTCGATCATGTCGGTGCAAACATCGTTGATAATTCGCTCAAGAACGACGTCCTCAAACATAAAAGCTGTGCGTTCTTGATTGACGTTGCTGTCGAGATATTCACCCGTCAAGATGGCGTGAAAAACCTTGTCGCCGTTAGGACCAAAATATTTGAGGCCCAGCTTACCATCGATGCACTGGGAATGCACTGTGCGATCATGCGCTATGAAATGAACGAAATGAGAACCCTTCAGGTCAGAGCTTGCGACCTTGTCGCACTCCATAAGAGTGAGATAAAGGTTGCCATAAGCCGGCGTATTCAACTCAATGGGCATTTCTTTGCGATAAACGATTTTGTCGATATCGGCCGGGTAGTGCTGGGTCTCATCACCAATATGGACGTCGATTATTGGACAATGATTTCCTATGAAAGTTGGTAGGAAGTGCGACGTGATGTGTTGGAAGATAAAACTATCTCGTCCAGGGAACTTGGCCCGATAGCCGTTATCTCGTAATCCGCTGAACCGGACATGAAACGAAGTGTCGGAAGTTGGTGGAACAGCCTCACTCTGATAATCGGTTATCTGATCATCATTGGCGAGACGGAACGTGAACTTGCGGCAAGAAAGCTTCTCGCCATCGCGATACACTGTTGCGATCTGTATATGCTCAAAGCAGTCAGGCTAAAGAAGGCGGCCAACGCCTTTGCCGCCAATACTGAGTTTGTTGTCGGTATCAGTCGTGGTAAAGGCGTCCCAACTGCACGTATCGAGACCCAGTCCATTGTCCTCGACGGTCGCCCAGACCCCCTCTTTTTTTCAGTTGGTCGAAATTGTGACCACAACGCGACCTTGCTTTTGGATAGTGTCACGGAAGCGCGTTTGCATTGAGTGAATTGCGTTACTTACAGCTTCAAACAATGGCTGCAGAGCGGCAGTCGGCTTGGGCAGACGATCAATTCGCTTGATAAGGTTTGGGCGCAGCGAGGTCATGCAGCGATCTTATCTTTTGCAAGAGAAATTGCCAATCCGTACATTTATCACAGTATAGCTGCATGCTGCCCGAAATCACATTGATGGTCGCTTTCAAGCTTCAATCAATGTGGCTCGTATATCTGGGATGTAGGCGTAAGCTGACCTTGGCCGCGAAGGGGCAGAGTGTTTATTTCCTTTATAAATTCTGCAACGAACCATTTATTACGCCTAAGCTGCACTGAGCCGATATCTGTCATTTTCAACGTACCAAAAGTGCTGCGGAGATTTTCTCGGATACAAGATTGGTTGAGAGCCTCACGTTCTCCCGCTTCAGGTGAGCGTAACGAGTTGTCGTCTTGATATCGCTGTGTCCCAGCATACGACCGATCATCGTCAGATCGGCTCCCATTTCCAGTGCGTCAGAAGCGAAGGAATGGCGCAGATCATGAATCCTGACGTCATCCAGACCCGCGGCTTTGCGAATGCGGCACCAGGGTTTTTCCAGGTCAGTCAAATAGCCACCTTTTTTCCGTCCGGTAATGACGTAAGGATTGTCCTCCAACCGGGGGATGGATTTGATTACGTTCACGGCCGCTTGTCCGATCTGGACGATTTTGGTCCCGGTTTGACTGTCAGGCAGCCTCAATTCAGATTGGTCGAAGAAGACGTGGCTCCATTGCAGAGCCTGGATTTCGCGTAGTCGGCAACCTGTCAGGATAAGCAGACGGAACGCCCAGACGGCCTCTGGCATATCCTCTGCTTCATTGAGTGTGGCGCCGAGGCGCGCATATTCTTCTGGGGTTAGATAACGCTCGCGCTTCTCTTCCTTATAGCGCTGAACGCCGCGGCACGGGTTGAGACCGTCAGCCCGAATACCCCAGAGGTCTGCCAAGCTGAACATTTTGGACAGCACGCCGAGTGTGCGATTGGCCTGATAAGGGATATGTCGTAGAGCCCCGTGAAATTCGGAGACGTCCGCACGCGATATATCTGAACTGCCCCGGTTTTACCGGAGAGGGTTTTGTTCAGTAATCAGGCAGCGATA
>NZ_JOPD01000046.1:0-1473 GCF_002153575.1 Acetobacter sp. DsW_54 | reverse complement strand
AGGGGCAATCCATTTTCGTCCGTAGCCATGACCCAGGTTCCAGAGGGGCCAAAGTCACATTCGACGCACGTCAAAGGCTCACACTGCGCGAGGACCGCAAGCAGGAGACTTTCTTTTCTGGCTTTCCCGGCCTTCTGATCGGCGAGTTTTTCATCGACGACTTTCAGATAGCCAACTCGGTTGGGCATCTGTTGCGCGCGCACATAGTCTGTCATGCCCATCGCCAGTGCTTCCCCTCGGATGGTGCGCAGAGATGGGCGCCGGGCGTGTGGCACCCAGCGCATTCCGCTCACGAAAACACGGCTCCCGTTCGAGAGGGTAAATAATACGGCCATTATTCCGCTCCCTATAAGGAGTTTGCAGTGGAAGACTGCTGAGGGGGCTTACTGGATGGCAGGGAATATTGTTTGCCGTCCCGGGTCACTATGACCGTTCCGCTCTGGGTAATGGTCGTCACGACACTTCCATCGGGCAGTGTCGTCCCTTTCATGGCTTCAAGGGATTGCCCATCGGGAAGACGGATAAAGCCGGTGATCACGTTTCCGCCTTCCCACATAACGCCGTCAACACTGGCCTTGGGGCCAGAGCTTTCGGCTTTTTCTCCAGATGGAGCCATGTCAGGCCGAGGCATGGCGAGGGGACGTTGCTGTGGGAACGGCATATGTGCGGATGCGGAATCATTGCGCACAGCAGGGGCCTGATAAGCGGCCCCGCCATTTTTTGTCCGTCGCTCGTTGTCAGCGATGGCGGCCAGTCCTTCTGAAATCTTCTTTTGAGTTTCAACGATGTTCAGACAGGCGTTGTTCGCATCGAGCTGCTCCTGAGAGAGCCGGCCGTCAGCTCCTGGCTCCTGCAGGTGCTGTGCGCAATCGGGAGGTGCTGCCCGCGATACGGCGGGGAGGCTCACTGTGAGTGCGAGTGAGGCGATCAGGGCTTTTTTCATAGGGTGTGGGCCTCAACAGTGACGACGACGTGGGTTTTATCGAGGGTTGCGTCTCCACCGCCGCCAAGGATCCAGTCCATGGCAGAACCGACGCCGTTGTGTTTGCGGGAGGTCGCGTCATCGACATAGCCGCTCAGAACCAACGTGCTGTTGTTTTGCAATGCGACGGTATCATCCAAAGATGTGCTGGATGTTTTGGGAGCCTGGATGGAGGAGCCACCGCTTGAGATGGTGGTGATGGTCTGGAGTGTCTGCAGCAGGAAGTTCAGGTGCAGCAGTATCCGGCTATCAACGATTTTGGGTGTTACTGACCCCATGAACCCGGACATCACGACACCGGGGGACAGGGAGTTGGAACTGCCGGAGTTGGTGGCGAGCACAGACGAGCTGTTGGCCAGATAGGTCGTATTGATGCCGTTCTGGAACGGCGCTGTCTGATTGTTCGTCGTGACAACAGAGCGGTCGTATTGCTCGGTAACATGCCCCAGCTGCTGCAGCGCCTGCACGACCACTTTCGATCCTGAGAAAAG
>NZ_JOPD01000045.1:0-1558 GCF_002153575.1 Acetobacter sp. DsW_54 | reverse complement strand
GCTGCCCACAACTCCACAGTTACCTCCCAAGGGCCGCGCGCCACCAGACTCTTGGCGGTCGTGTCGCCCGGCCCTCGGGTCCCTCCTATGGATTTATGTGGACGGCCGTTTAAACACAATGCTTCACACGAGCCTCCCTTGTGCGATTTCCAAAGTTTATCATTTGTTTTGCCGGCTGGATGACGACTACCGATTTGACATGAAGATCCGGTCAGATGCGTACTTATGTCCGGCCTGTTTACGCGAAGTCTTTCGCTGGCCATTATGGGTGTACGCTCGCGTGTCAGGCACCAAACTTGCGGGCGTGCTCAAAGGCACAAATCCATAGACGGTATTGCCTGAAACTGTTTCCGATCACAGTCTTCCCATCACGTTGGTCAGTACATACTGCCGGACCTACCGGGGCAAGCCCCGGTATCCATCGTCCTGCTGATACAGGTCAGGCCGTAGCGACACTGTAACCAGCCGGACGATAGATCTCTTTGCGTGCCAGTAACGCCCAGATGATACGGGCCATTTTATTGGCAAGCGCTACTGTTGCCAGACGTCTGGGGCGACGTTCGATGAGTTGGCACATCCACTGTCCCGCAGCACTCTTCCACTGGTGAGCACGATTAAGCATGGATGTCGCCCCAAGAACCAGAAGCATTCTGATCTGCCGGTTGCCCGTCTTGGTAATCCTGCCCAATTGGGTTTTTCCTCCAGTGGAATACTGACGGGGCACGAGCCCAAGCCACGCGGCAAAGTGTCGTGCTGAGGCAAACGAACCGATATCCGCGACAGACGCCACCACCAGTGATGCAGTCACGGGACCAACGCCCGGAATTGTCATCAGGCGGCGGGCATCTTCATTATTTTTTGCATGAGCTCTTATCTGTGCTTCCAAAGCATCGATACTCTCAGCGACTTTTTGGTAGTGTTCAAATAATGATATGGCACTCTGCTTCATGGCAGCCGGTAACTCGGCTGATGTTTCAATTTTCGCCATCAACTCCGAGAGCCGACTGGTACCCAGAGGGGCAATCAGCCCGAATTCAGAAGCAAGCGAACGGAATGCGTTACTTAACATTGTCTGCTGTTTGACCAGAAGAGCGCGGGTCGAGTGCAGCGATAACACGCCCTGCTGTTCTTCGGTCTTGATCGGAACAAACATTGTATCAGGGTGAGTTGCTGCCACACAGATCGCAGCCGCATCAACAGCGTCATTCTTTTTGCCTTTTTTCACAAAAGGTCGGACCCGATCGGGGGAGACAAGTTTGACATCATGACCTGCGCTGCTGATCACCCGCGCCCAGTAATGAGCAGACCCGCAGGCTTCCAGAACAACTTCGCAGCGTTCAAGTTCTGCAAAAAATGCAGACACTTCACTTCGGCCAAGCTTGCGCTTGAAAACGCACTTTCCATTTGCGTCAGCGCCATGAGCCTGAAAAACGGATTTGGCAATATCCAGGCCAATTATGCTAGCTTTCATGCGGATGGTCTCCTCCTGATGGTGCATCAACCTCCATCATGGCACATTGATGCCGCAAGGAGGCCGTCCACCCCATCTTGTGGACAG
>NZ_JOPD01000044.1:0-3448 GCF_002153575.1 Acetobacter sp. DsW_54 | reverse complement strand
TATCGCTGCCTGATTACTGAACAAATCTCTCTCCGGTAAACCCGGGGCAGTTCACAGCATGATATTTCGGGAAAACCAGATCAGGGGTTCCCGGCAGTTTCCTGTCATGCAGCCTGAACCGGAAACCAAGAGCATGCAGACCCCGCCGCAGCACCATCTCGGGTTTTGTGTCTTTCCCCCGGATGCCGGACATCATCCGGCTGCGCTGTTCCGCTGAAACGATATCAGGCAACAGCCATGCTCTGATCATGAGCAGGTCTCATGCCTGCAGTCCCGTCTCTGCTGTCCCGACCCTCCCGTGCCAGGGCCGAGCGTATATGGGGCTTCATGGCATTGGCCAGAAACTCGATAACCGGCACCACAACCGCATTTCCGAACTGGCGATAGGCCTGCGTGTCCGAAACACCGATACGGAACCGTCTGTCACCACGATCGAAACCCATAAGACGCGCGCACTCCAGCGGTGTGAGACGGCGCGGCCGTTTGCCCTCCTGCCGGATCAGGATTTCGGACCCGTCCTTGAAATAACGGGCGGAGAGTGTCCGTGCCACATCATCCGGTCCGCACAGTCCGAAGCCGAAACCGTTCCCCGCAGCAGCATGTTTGGCCTTATAATTCTGAAGATAATTCCACAGATGTTCCGTAAGGGTATATTTTGGTTCCACCTCTGCATGCGGCAGAAGGATTGAACCCAACCTCGGGCCTTTTTCTATCGGTGGCACAACCAGAGATTTCAGATCAAAATCTGTTTTTTCCCTGAATCCGACAATAAAAATACGCTCGCGTTTCTGCGGCACCCATGATGCAGCACTGATCACGCGGGTCTGCACATGATAACCGAGTTCTTCCTCGAGAACGTGCATGATCGTGGCAAAAGTACGTCCCTTATCGTGCCGTTCCAGGTTTTTAACATTTTCCAGAAGGAATGCTGCCGGCCGGTGATGGGCGATGATTCTGGCTGTATCGAAAAACAGGGTTCCCTGCGTGTCACACAGGAAGCCATGAGGTCGTCCCAATGAATTTTTCTTGGAAACTCCGGCGATCGAAAATGGCTGACATGGAAAACCTGCCAGCAGGACATCATGCTCCGGAATCAGCGAGGGTTTTTCTGCGAACGGACGGATATCACCACTGATCTCGTGGTTGTCCGGATAGTTCAGGGCATAGGTCTGCCGTGAGAACCTGTCCCATTCGGACGTAAAGACACACCGACCGCCGATTTCCTCAAAACCGATCCGCAGGCCGCCTATACCGGCAAACAGATCGATAAAACGGAAATCAACCCTGTCTTTCTCTTTTGCGCGGAGGCGTTCATCGGCAATGCGGCGCAGGAAATTGAGAGACGTCCTGCTCGCCGTGCCGGGGGTATTCTCATAACGGTACACCGTCCGTTCTCCCAGCCCCAGCTCTTCAGCCGCCTGATGCAGAGTAAGGCCTGCCCGATCGCGCAGCAGGCTGAAATCGGTCCGCGATGACATAGGTATTCTTTCAGATCAGGGTCGCACGAGGTTTATCTCTGCCCTGATGGCAGAATCTGTCCCCGAAAGCAACCCATGTTCCTTATATGTTCCAAATACAGCAACACGGTACCAAGCATCCATCAGATATGTTGGCAGGATGTCGGCATGCCCGCCGCGTTCTGCATACTGGACGTGTCACGGTTTAGTTCCGGACCATTGGTTATCTGTTAAGCGGCGTTGGCCGTCCACGCAAAAGGATTTCTGGCTGACGAAGATCGAGCGGAATATGGAAAATGATAGCGGCGTAATCCGAGCCCTGCTGGCCTCTGGCTGGCGGGTCGCCACGGTCTGGGAATGTGCCCTAAAAGGCCGGACCTGGCCCGACTTTTCCGAGGCTATGCAGCACCTGGTCGCCTGGATAAGATCGGCTGAGAAGACTATGACTGTTAGGGGCAGATAATTGGTCGCATCACTGAAGCAATTTTTAGATCTGATGCGCTACTATGGCGCTCATCGTATTTATGCAAAACATTTGTCGCCCAATGATAACTCGAAGAACCAAGTATATCTGGGTGGTGGCTTTGCAGCACTGAATGTCATTCCGCATGGCGAAGTCTACACTGACGCTTCTGAAAAGGCCGGCAGCGTGCGCGACCGCGCTAAGGCCGATGTCGAATTTTACTGGATCAATGAAGAAGGCAGGCACCGCGCACCTGACGCAAACCTGATCCTCTATCCCAAATATCCCGAAGTGAGGATGTCCGGCTTTCTAAAGGGCTGCAAGGGGGCACCTTCAAAGCTCCTCACCGTTCGCGATGAGGGACGGGTTATGTTCTTCGGCGTGACTCGAGACGGCGTCGTCCTGGGCTATGTCACGGATGCCGATGACCCGATCACAAAGGAACTGACGGCAGGCAACTGGCCGATGCTAGGCGTCTTCACCGAATTGCCGCTCAGCCTGGATCTACCTGCCGATCCGAAAACTATCCTCCTTGATGAACTGCGCCGCATTTATCAGCTGAACTGGATCATGTCCCAAAAGCTGGCGAAAGACGGTACGAAGGCGCCCTATGCAGCCCGCAATGGGGGCGGCTATACTCTTGAAGCCGAGCTTGGCATTACTCCCAATGGCTACGCAGAGCCGGACTTTATGGGCTGGGAAGTGAAGCAATATGGCGTGAATAATTTCACAGCGTTCAGGCCAAAATCGCCGGTAACCCTTATGACGCCGGAACCGACAGGCGGTATCTACAAAAGCGAGGGCGTGGCAGAATTTCTGAAGCGTTTCGGCTACGCGGATCAGAGCGGCAAAGAAGATCGCTTCAATTTTGGCGGCCGCTATGACTGTACTCGCGGCCACCACCATCTAACCGGGTTGCGCATGACCCTGACGGGATATGATGCTGCGACTGGCAGGATATCCAATATCGAGGGCGGCATGGCTCTGGTCAGTGCGACCGACGCTGTTGCTGCGTCGTGGACTTTCAAGAGCCTGATGGCGCACTGGAACCGGAAGCATGCGCAGGCGGCCTACGTGCCCTCCTTATCCCGAACACCGCCGCCGGAATATAGCTACGGGGCACAGGTTCTCCTTTGCGAGCAGACCGATTTTCTGCTGTTCCTCAAGGCTTTTTCGACGGGGACGGTGTATTATGATCCGGCTGTTAAAATCGAAAAGGCTTCGTCGGCAAAGCCGGACATCAAGCGGCGCAGTCAATTTCGGGTCGCTCATGCCGGTCTGACCCAGCTTTATCAGAAGAATGAAACTGTCCTCCTTTACTGAATAATAATTCCGGAAAAATTCGCGACTGTTAGTTTGGCAGGTTCAAGCTTGATGCGGCAAGATTGAACCATTGCTGAGGCGCAAGCGACTTCTTCTCTTGCACGTCATTGCCAGCATGATGGGGCGCTACGGGTCGACAATGGGCCAGCACTGAACTGCCCCGGGTTTACCGGAGAGAGATTTGTTCAGTAATCAGGCAGCGATA